>JADGEA010000088.1 GCA_016744615.1 Flavobacteriaceae bacterium | reverse complement strand
AGTGTCACCAACCTTAACAAAAAGATCTTTGTCTGGTGAAGGTTTTCTATAAAATGTTCCAATAATAGGAGACTTGATTGTAATAAATTTTGAATCTTCCTCTTTCTTTTCTTCTTGAACAGGACTCTCTGCTACAGCAGATGTTTGAGTAACTACTGGCACCTGAGGCCCAAATTGTTCTGTTGGAACTTGTTGATAGATTGTAGTCTCAGGTTTAGAAGAACCTGTTTTAATAGTTATTTTTATGTCCTCCATTTCTAATTTCACTTCACTTGCACCAGATTTTGCAACGAATTTAATTAGGTTTTGAATTTCTTTTAATTCCATAATATTTAATTTAAAATGATTTAATTAAGAGTTATAGGCCCATTTAAAATAAATTGCTCCCCATGAAAAACCTCCTCCAAAAGCTGCTATGACCAAATCATCACCTTTTTTAAGTTGTTTTTCATAATCAGCAAACAATAATGGTATTGTTGCCGAGGTCGTATTTCCATAATTTTGAATATTAAGCATCACCTTAGAAGCATCAAGTTTCATTCTTCTTGCGGTTGCCTCTACAATTCTTTTATTTGCCTGGTGTGCAACCAGCCAAGCAATATCGTCATTTTTTAAATTATTCTTATCTAAGATCTTTTCACATACATCTGCCATATTAAAAACGGCATTTTTAAACACTGTTTGCCCATCTTGCTTGGCATAATGTAATCTATTTTTTACTGTTTCTTTGGTGGCAGGCATTAATGAGCCTCCTGCAGGAACTTGTAAAAACTGCCTTCCCGAACCATCTGTTCGTAAATATTCATCCTGAAACCCGTTACCTTCTATATTCTGTTCAAATAATACAGCTCCTCCTCCATCACCAAAAATGATACAGGTAGCTCTATCTGCATAATCTATCATGGAAGAATTTTTATCGGCTCCAATCAGTAAAACCTTCTTATATCTTCCGGTTTCTATATACTGACTTGCAACAGATACCCCATAAAGAAAACTTGAACAAGCTGATTCCAGATCAAAAGAAAAAGCATTAACAGCTCCAATTTTAGTAGCAACATATGCTGCTGTTGAAGCAGCCTGCATATCAGGTGTTGCCGTTGCAACTATTACTAAATCTATTTGTTTTGGATCAAGATCTTTTTTTGTTATCAGATCTTCAGCAGCTTTAATTGCCAAAAAAGAAGTTCCTTTATCTTTATCTTTTAATATTCTTCTCTCTTTGATACCGGTTCTTGCAACTATCCATTCATCATTCGTGTCTACCAACGTTTCCAGTTCCTTGTTGGTAAGAACATAATCAGGAACATATTTTCCAACAGCAGTTATTGCTGCAGTAACTTTACTCATAATTAAATATTTACAATATTATTACGCTTTTTTGACAAAAATTGGAGTCAAAAGTAATAAATTAGATTTGTGAAACAGTTAAAAAAAGTGTTTTTTGACTTATTTTAGTTAAAAACAACAAAAAAACCCTCAATTTTGAGGGTTTTTAGCTTTTATACGAAAAACTATCTTATGCCATATTCTCTGTTGAATCAATTAAAACCTGACCTCTGTAATAGAGTTTTCCTTCATGCCAATGAGCTCTATGGTATAAATGAGCCTCACCTGTTGTAGGATCTTTTGCAATTTGAGGAACTATTGCTTTGTAATGAGTTCTTCTTTTATCTCTTCTTTGCTTCGATATTTTTCTTTTAGGATGTGCCATCTCTATGTGTTTTTATCTGTTAGTAACTTTTTTAAATCTTCCCATCTAGGGTCAATTTCATTTAAATTATTTTTCCCTTTTGGTTTTAATTCTTCAAGCTTTTGTAAAATATCCGATTGTAAAGTACCTTCTTCAACTCCCGGGTGAATCTTTTTATTAGGTGTAGCTAAAACTATCATTTCATATATATACTGAGCTATATTAATTTGGTGAGAACCATGTGGTATTACAATTATCTCATCATTATCATCATTAAACTCACCTCCAAATTTAACCACCATATCCAATTTTCCATTTATTGGCATATTGAATGGTTCATTGGTTAAATCACAAGCAACATTAACTGCGCCTTTAGATAAAAAATGCAATTCTAATAATGTACTCTTCTTTACTAAATTTAAGTCTACAATTACATTAACATCTAAAAATTCATCATAATTAAAAACCTCAAAGAACTGTTTCTCAATTTTATATTTAAAATAATGTGATCCTTCCTTTAAACCGAAAAGAGACACTTCATATTCTTTTAATATCTTCATCTGAATATAAATTTGAGCGCACAAAGGTAGTGAATATTACTATATTAAAAAACTACTTTATGAAATATTTCAATCTATTTCTTTAATTTATTTTTATTCAATTCTACATATTCATTTCTTGTTTTAAAAACAGAGACCGCCTTAAACAAAGCTTCTTTAAATGAGTTGTGATTAGCAATACCTTTTCCGGTAATTTCATAAGCAGTCCCATGATCTGGCGAGGTTCTTATTTCACTTAACCCTGCAGTGTAATTAACACCCATGCCAAAAGAGAGTGTTTTAAACGGTGCTAATCCTTGGTCATGATACATGGCTAAAACCCCATCAAATTTTTTATAGCTTTCACTTCCAAAAAAACTATCTGCAGCATATGGTCCGTACACTAACTTCCCTGTGGTTTGTATTTCTTTAATCGTTGGTGTTGTAATCTCATCATCCTCAGATCCAATTACTCCATGATCTCCACAATGCGGATTAAGTCCTAAAACTGCTATTTTTGGTTTAGAAATGTTAAAATCCATTACAAGGGAATCATACATTATTGCAACTTTCTTTTTGATTAAATCTGATGTAATTGTACTGGCAACTTCACTAACAGGAATATGACCAGTTATCAATCCTATTCTTAATTCATCTGTCATCAATATCATCAAACTTTCTCCTTCAAGGTTGCTTTCTAAATACTCCGTATGCCCATTAAATTGAAAATCTTCTGATTGGATATTCTTTTTATTTATTGGAGCTGTTATCAATACATCAATTTCGTTCTCCTTCAAAGCTTTTGTTGCACTTTGCAAAGACTCAAAGGCATACTTTCCAGAAGTTTTTGTTGGAGTACCAAGTTCAATATCTACTAATTCTTTCCATATGTTTAGTAAATTAAGCTTGTTACTTATTGCTTTATTTATATTATCGATCCCGTGAACTTGGGTATTTAGATTCAATGCTTTTTTATGATAACTAAACACCTTTGTTGATCCAAAGATAATTGGCGTACAAAAATCAAGCATTCTTTGATCTTCAAACGTTTTTAACACTATTTCCATACCAATACCATTGATATCACCTATAGAAATACCTACTTTTATTTTATCAGATTTATTCATACAACTCCTTATTATTTATTATTTTTGAATTCAAATAATTATCTTTTTCATTTGACAAATTTAATCAATAAAAATTAGAATATGTTTACAGGAATCATAGAAGAGTTAGGGGAGATTACTAATCTCGTATCAGAAAAAGAAAATATGCATATTACTGTACGAAGCAGTGTTTCTTCTGAATTAAAAATCGATCAAAGTTTGGCTCATAATGGCGTTTGTTTAACTGTGGTTGCTCTTGCTGAAGATACACATACCGTAACAGCAATTAAAGAAACCATAGATAAATCAAATTTTGGGGAATTAAAAGTTGGAGACAAGATTAATTTAGAAAGAGCTATGAAGCTAGGCTCACGTTTGGATGGTCATATTGTTCAGGGACATGTGGATCAGATTGGAAGATGTACAAGTGTTCAAGAAACCGACGGAAGCTGGTTCTACACCTTTGCATATGATGAAAAATATAACAATATTACCATTGAAAAGGGATCAGTAACAATAAACGGCGCTAGCTTAACGGTTGTAGATTCAAAAAAGAATAGCTTTGGTGTGGCAATTATTCCTTATACCTATGAACACACCAACTTTCACAGTTTTAAAATAAATGATACTGTGAACTTAGAATTTGATGTTATCGGAAAATATGTTGCTCGACTTCAGCAACTTTAAAATTCTTATTTCTTGTTTCTCAATTTGCCAATACCATAAATAATCCCAGCAGCAAATAATGCAAATATTCCACCGTCAATAGGAAATGGTGGTGGTGGTGGTGGTGGCCCCTGCGAAAATGTAGAGTTGACAGTCATAAACAAAATTATGAATAAAACTGTCTTAAGGTATTTGTTAGCCATAGAATTAATTTCTTTTAATTTCAATAACGAATATATCTCAATTATGTTGCAAATATATAAAAAGGAAATAAATTATATCATATTCCTTTCAAAATATTTACCTTTCAATATAATACTTATTCAAAAGTATCATTTATTGTTAAGAAATCAAACTTCTTTTCAAATTTAATAAAACTCTTTACAATGTTCGTTATAGCAAAAATCGCAAAAATTTGACTTTCGAATTTTTGCGATTTTTAATGTGGTCCCACAAGGACTCGAACCTTGGACCCCCTGATTATGAGTCAGGTGCTCTAACCAGCTGAGCTATGGGACCTAAAAAATAGAATACTAAAACTCTATTTTTATGGACTGCAATATTACTATTTTTTTATATTATGCACAATATAAATTTATATTAATTATATTTGAGTTTCTTAAAATTTTAAAACTAATAATCATGTTAAAAAAAATACTTCTGTTTTTAGTAATTGTAATCATCTCTTTAAATATAAATGCTCAGGAAAAAATTGTAATTGAAAACAATCCGGATTACGAATTTCAATCTGATAAAAATAAAACTACGCAAACAGTTATGGTAAAAAAAACCAAACCTGTTTTTCAACCCATATGGAGTTTTGGAGGTAATGTTGGTCTGTCATTTTGGAATGGTGGTGCTAATATTTTAGTTGCACCTAAAGCTTATTATCATTTTACACCACAAATCTTCACAGGTGTTGGCTTAACTTATATGTATAGTAAAAATAGCAGCTATTACAATTCAGATTATTACGATTACAGCTCCAATTCTTTTGGTGGAAGTGCAATGCTAGGGTTCAGACCTACGCATTTTTTGCAGTTTACAGTTGAGTATGAAGGCTTAAACACCAATTACAATGGATATTACACTAGTAGCTATTGGAACAATGCTCTATATTTAGGCGCTTCATTTGTTACCGGTCATGTCGCTTTTGGTTTTCAATTTGATGTATTATACGACAGTTTGAAAAGCCCGTATGGATCTGCATGGACACCTGTTATAAGTTTCTATTTTTAAACCAAATCTTTTGCCATTCTCTCATTAAAATAAAAGAAGTCACTTTTTGAGATATTTTTTCGATTTCAATTTCTCTTATCTCTCTCATTTTAGATTCAGAGATATCAATCCTGTATAGTAAATTAAGATAAGTCTGAAAGTCATTTTTTATATAATACTCTATTTTTATATTCAATTGAAAAATCAATTCATTTATAGATAAACTTTCTTTAAAATCATTGTCAATTCCGGTTAAACTAAAATCTTTATTCAATTGCTGAATTAATCTAACCAACAAATCCTTATTCTTTTCTTCCTGAAAAATTTCAGAAGTATACTTTTGAGGCAGCATTATAGTTTTCTTTTCATCAAATTATTAGCAAAAGACCTTAAGGAAGTTTTATGTATTTCTGATATTTCCAGCTTTTCACAATCTGCTAAAGCCTTTTTAGTATAGTTTTGAATTTCATCTTGTATAAAACTATCCACATGATATTTTTTAAAAAAACTGGTTACTTTTTCAACTTTATTCTTATCTCCTTCTTTAATTACATATAGTTTTTCAATTTCTGATCGATCTTCCTTTGATGCAAGTTCAAGAACCTTGATAACTAAAAACGTTTTTTTATTTTCTAAAATATCTCCTCCAATTTTTTTTCCAAAATCATCCGTTCCAAAAGTATCCAAATAATCATCCTGTAGCTGAAAAGCCATTCCTAAATGGAATCCAAAATCATAAATGAGATCTGCTTCTCTTCTAGATGCATTTCCTATTATAGCTCCCATTTTTAAAGAGGCTGCCACCAAAACTGCTGTTTTATAACCTATCATTTTTTTGTAATCCTCTAACGAAACATCCATACTTGTTTCAAAATCAATATCAAATTGCTGTCCTTCACATACTTCAATGGCGGTTTTATTAAATAAAGCAACAATCTTCTTAAAAGTATCACCTTCATAATTCTCAAAAAACTGGTAGGCTAAGATCATTAAAGCATCACCAGATAATATCCCTGCATTAGTATCCCATTTTTTATGAACCGTGATTTCCCCCCTTCTTATAGAGGCCTTATCCATAATATCATCATGCATTAATGTGAAATTGTGAAACATTTCAATTGCTAAAGCAGCATCCAGAGCCGGCTTATAATTTCCACTAAAAATATCACAACCCATCATGGTCAAAACCGGTCGTAACCTTTTACCGCCTAATTGCAAAATATAATGAATAGGGGCATATAGATTATCTGGCTGACTAAAACCCTTATTATCAACAACCTCTTCTGACAAGTATTCTAAAAAAACGGATTTGTATTCGTTAAGTTCCAAAATTTATATTTTTTTGTAAAAATAATCTTTTCTGAAAACAAAACTACAAGGAAAATAAAAAGAATAAAAACTCTGGAAACTTTTAAAGTATTTTTAGTTTCCTTTTGTTATCTTTGCCCGCTCATGAAAGAAAATATCTTAAATAAAACTATAGATTTGTTTTTAAGCTATGGTGTTAAAAGTATAACAATGGATGATATTGCTAAAGAAATGGCGATATCAAAAAAGACCATTTATACTTATTTCTCAACCAAAGCTAAATTAGTAGAAGCCGCTTCCATTTTTGCTTTTGAAAAGATCAATAAAGGAATATTTACGATTTGTACTTCAAATTATAATCCTATTCATGAGTTGTACGAAGTCAAATCACTAGTGCTTGAGCAATTAAAAAATGAAGAATCTTCTCCCCAATACCAATTGCAGAAGTATTATCCCAAAATATTTGAAACGCTCAAACAAAAACAATTTGATTCTGTAAATTCATGCATTACCCAAAATTTAAACAGAGGAATAAAAAAAGGTTATTACAGAAAAGAAATTGACATCAACTTTATAACCAGAATTTATTTTAATGGAATGATGGGTATTAAAAATGTAGAATTATTTCCAAAAAATAGTTTTTCTGTTCCATATTTAATGAATAGCTATTTAGAATATTACATTAGAGCAATTGCTACTGAAAAAGGATTAAAAACATTACAAAACATTATTAAAAAATGAAGAAGATTATTGTTCTATTCTGCCTGTTTCACCTAAATTTTTTAAATGCACAAGAATCACCATATTCATTTACATTAAATGAAGCTATTGATTTTGCATTAGAAAATAACAGAATAGCGAAAAATGCATCACGAGATATTGATGCTGCAGAAAAATTGAAATGGGAAACTACTGCAATTGGTCTGCCTCAAATAAATGCATCTGTAGGTTATCAAAACTGGTTAAAACAGCAGATTTCTTTGTTTCCATCTGAAATTTTTGATCCACATAGTCAAATTCGTGATCTAGATAAATACTATAATATTACTCCCGATCCAAACAATCCAATCCCAAATGCCCCTGAAGGTTTTATTCCCGTTACTTTTGGAACCAAACAAAATATTAGTGCTACGGCAACCTTATCTCAATTGCTTTTTGATGGATCTTATCTTATTGGATTACAATCGGCTAAAGTGTTTTTAGAAATATCCATAAATGCCAAAGAAAAAACTGATCTGGAAATCAGAAAAGGCGTAATAAGCACTTATAGTAATGTTATTTTAACTGAAGAAAGTATTGTGATACTTGAAAATAATAAATCTGTTCTGCAAAAGAATTTAAACGAGACTACAAAAATCTATGAAAATGGAATGGCAGAAGAAGAAAGTGTAGAGCAATTACAAATAACACTGGCTAATATTAAAAATGCATTGCTCAAAGCAAAACGATTAAAAGCAATTGCTTACCAAATGTTTAATCTTTCTTTGGGTTTAGACATTAATACACCGGTATCTTTAACCGAAGAACTGGAAGAGCTTGTTTTTAAGAATATAGATTTGGATTTAATAAATAATCCTTCAGAAGTTGACAACAATGTAGACTATAAAATTGCACAAAACGAAAAAGAATCTAAAGAATTATTATTAAAACTGGAGAAAAGTAAATATTTACCCAATCTAACGGCTTTTATCAATGGAGGATATACTGCGAATAGTGACGCATTTACATTCGCTCAAAGTAATCAAAAATGGTTTGGATCTTCACTGTTTGGTGTAAGTATGAATATCCCAGTTTTTAGTTCATTTGGCAGAAATGCAGCTACGCAAAGAGCTAAAATTGAATTAGACAAATCTGAAGAAAATTTAACAGAAATCGAACAGAAACTACTATTGGAGATAGCTGCTGCCAAAAGCGACTATGAATACTCTATTCAACAATACCAAACATCAAAACAAAATTTAAATCTGGCTGAACGAATAGAAAAAAAGAACCAAACAAAATATTTTGAAGGAATATCAACAAGTTTTGATCTTCGCCAGGCACAAATGCAATTATATACTTCTCAAGATGAGTATTTAAAAGCAATGATCGATGTAATCAATAAAAAAGCAACGCTGGAAACTGTTTTAAACAAAATAAAAAATTAACAAAACCACTATTTAAGAACAATATGAAATATATATATACCCTTATACTTTTAGTTTTAATCCTTGCCTCATGTGGCAAAGAAAAAAACAAATCTGTTGAATCAATTATTGAAAGTAATGATTTAGTAGCAATCCGTAATAAAAAAACTAAAATTGTATCTAAACAAAAGGAGATGACAGATCAGTTAAAGCAATTAGATGAAGCCATTGCCAAATTAGATGTTGTTAAAAAAGTACCTTTAATCACTATATTTAAAGTTAAAGATACCATTTTTAACCATTATTTAGAATTACAAGGCAGTGTTACAACCAAGGATCTTTTGGTGATCTATCCAGAGTTTTCGGGTACACTTACTGATGTTTTTGTAAAAGAGGGGCAATCAGTTAAAAAAGGGCAACTATTAGCAAAAGTAGATGATGGTGGCTTAAGTCAGCAATTAGGACAATTACAAATTCAATTTGAACTGGCAAAAACAACTTTTGATCGTCAGCAAAGGCTTTGGAATCAAAAAATTGGTAGTGAATTACAATTTTTACAGGCACAATCTAATTATCAGGCACAGGCTAAAGCTGTTAGCCAGCTACAACAACAAATTGAAAAAACATCTGTACGAGCTCCTTTTTCAGGAACTATTGATGACGTAATTACGGAGCAAGGTAGTGTTGTAGCTGCCGGTCAATCGCAATTAATACGAATTGTTAATTTAGATAAAATGTATATTGAAACAAATGTACCTGAAAAGTATATCAATCACATTTCTAAAAATAAAAAAGTTCAAATAGAATTCCCCGTTTTAGGAAAATCTATGTTATCCAAAGTCAGGCAGGTAGGTAATTATATCAATCCTGCAAATAGAACCTTTAAAATTGAAATTGCTATTCCTAATAAGAATAGGAATATCAAACCAAATTTAACAGCCAGGCTAAAAATTAATGATTATTCCAATCAACGTGCCTTGTTAATTCCACAAAGTATTATTTCGGAAAATGCAAAAGGAGAACAATTTGTATATGTCATTAAAAATGAAAATGCTACTATCGCAAAAAAAATAATTGTCAAAACCGGTAAAACCCAAGGAGACGTTATTGAAATTTTAAGCGGATTATCCGATGGAGATGAGATCATAAGTGAAGGAGCCCGAAGTGTTACTGATGGTCAAACTGTAAAAATATTAAACCAATAATTTTCAATGGCAAAGCAACAAAAAAAAGTAGATAAAGAATTTGGTTTATCCGCCTGGGCAATTCATAATAAAACAACCATCTATGTGATGATTGTGATGATCTTGTTTTCAGGAATTTCAGCATATAATGATATGCCCCGTGAAAGTTTCCCTGAAATTAGAGATACCAAAATCTACATTAGTACTATATTCCCTGGAAATACTGCTGAAGATATTGAAAAGCTTCTGACAAATCCTTTAGAAGACCGGCTAAAAACAGTTAGTAATGTTATTGAAATAACTTCTACATCACAAGAAGATTATTCCATGATCATTATTGAATTTGATGAAAAAATTAGTGTTGACAGGGCAAAACAAAAAATTAAAGATGAAATTGACTCAGAATCTGCCGGTGAAGACTGGCCAACATTTAACGGTGCCAAGGTCGAACCAAATGTTTTTGAATTAAGTCTATCCGAAGCAATTCCTATTCTTAATATTAATATTTTAGGAGATTATCCCATAAAAAAATTGAAAATATTTGGTGAATATCTTGAAGATGAAATAGAAGATCTTTATGAAATAAAAGAAGTTGATATTAGAGGTGCTCAGGAAAATGAAGTCGAAGTTGCAGTTGACATTTATAAAATGATGGCTGCAAAGGTGAGTTTTAATGATGTTACCAACGCTATTAAAAATGGGAACATTACCATGTCTGCGGGTAATCTGATTACCAGTGGACAACGAAGAACAATTCGAATTCTAGGAGAAATCGAAAATCCTGAAGAATTAAATAATTTTGTAGTTAAAACAGAACATGGAAACCCTATTTATTTAAAAGATGTAGCCACAGTCGCATTTAAACAAAAAGAAAAAACAACTTACGCAAGAGAATTTGGTAAAACTGCAGTAATGCTTGACGTAAAAAAACGAGCAGGCAAAAATATGGTTACTGCATCTGAGAAAATTGCCGTGATTGTTGAAAACGCTAAAAAAAATGTTTTCCCTGCTGATCTAGATGTTAGTATCACAAATGATCAATCCTCAAAAACCATTGGACAGGTTGATGATTTGGTTAACAATATTATATTTGGTATCATACTAGTAGTGACAGTTTTAATGTTCTTTTTAGGCTTCAAAAATGCATTATTTGTTGGGTTTGCTATACCCATGTCTATGTTTATGTCATTAATGATATTACATGCATTAGGTTATACCATGAATACGATGATCTTATTTGGGTTGATCATGGGGCTGGGAATGCTGGTTGACAATGGTATTGTTGTAGTTGAAAATGTATATCGACTTATGGATGAAGAAGGGATGAGTAGAGTTGAAGCTGCTAAAAAAGGAATAAGTGAAATTGCTTTCCCAATTATAATCTCTACTGCGACAACAGTTGCAGCTTTTATTCCTTTAGGTTTATGGCCAGGAGTTACGGGTCAATTTATGATTTTACTTCCCATAACCTTATCAGTTGTTCTAGGCTCTTCATTGTTTGTTGCAATTTTTTTCAATTCAGTAATGGTTTCCCAATTTATGACCATAGAAGACAGCGATTTGCCTTTGAAAAAGGTAATCAGAATTACAATTATCATGGTTTTAATTGGACTAACTATTTTCATTACAGGCGGTCCATACAAAGCCTTGGGTTCTCTCATCATTTTTACTGCAATCATGCTTTGGGTATACCGATTGTTTCTTCAAAAAATCGCCATCTTTTTTCAAACCAAAATACTAACCAAATGGGAAGACCTTTATGAAAAAACTATAAGAGGTGCTCTCAAAGGATGGAAACCTTATGCCATTACTATCGGAACCGTTTTACTATTATTTATTGCTTTTATTGGTTTTGGAATGTCTGTGGCCAGCCACCGAACTAAAATTGAATTTTTCCCTGATAACAGACCTAATCAAATCATTATATATATAGAATATCCAGAAGGTACTGATATAGAAAAAACAAATAAAATTACTAAAACAATTGAAAAGAAGGTTTTTTCCATTTTAAATGATAAAGAATTTATTGAAGGAGATGACTATAATTTCATGGTTGAAAGTGCAGTTTCACAAGTGGGAGAAGGAGCAGGAAATCCACAAACAGATGGAGGTTCATCTGCAGAAATTCCTCACAAAGGAAAAATTACAGCATCCATGCGTGAATTTAAATTCCGTAAAGGGAAAGACAGTGAAGCCCTCCGTCAAAAAATTCAAAAAGCACTCACCGGTATTTATCCAGGGGTTTTAATTTCTGTAGAGAAAGATCAAAATGGCCCGCCTGCAGGGTCACCTATTAATATTGAAATAGAAGGAGATGACTATGCAGAGTTGATTGAAACTGCTCAAAAAATGCGTGATTTTATCAATACAAAAAATATTGCAGGAATTGATGAGCTAAAGATTGATGTGAATAGGTCGAAACCAGCAATGTCAGTTGAAATTGACAGAAAAAAAGCAGGAGAACTTGGTATTAGCGCAGGACAAATTGGACAGCAATTACGAAACGCTATATTTGGAGCAAAAGCAGGAGTTTACAAAGAGGATGGTGAAGATTATGATATTTATGTGCGTTTTAACAAAGAAGATAAATACAATACCAGTGCTATTTTTAATCAAAAAATTACTTTTAGAGATCCCGCTACAGGAAAAATAAAGGAAGTCCCTGTATCTGTAGTGACCAAAGAGAAAAATAACTCTGGGTTTAGTTCTATCAAACACAAAGAGGTAAAAAGAGTGGTTACGGTATATTCATCTTTATCACCTGGTCATACAGACGCAGGTGCTATTGTAAGTGAGATCCAAACAGAAATGCAGAATTTCACTGATAAACCTTCAGATATTAATATTGATTATACCGGACAAATAGAAGAGCAAAATAAACAAATGAAATTTTTAATTGGTGCATTTTTTACTGGTCTTGGACTTATTTTTCTAATATTGATTTTTCAGTTCAATTCTATTACAGAGCCAAGTATCATTATGTTGGCAATATTCTTAAGTTTTATTGGTGTATTTGGAGGGTTGATTATTACCGGAAATGCTTTTGTTATTATGATGACCATGATGGGAATTATTTCTTTGGCAGGAATTGTTGTAAATAATGGTGTTGTTCTGTTAGATTATACGCAACTTTTAATTAATCGAAAAAAAATAGAATTAAACATTGATGAAAATGAGTATCTTGATAATGAAAATTTAAATGAAAGTATCATAAAAGCTGGTAAGGCTCGTTTACGACCAGTATTGTTAACAGCTATAACAACTATATTGGGTTTAATTCCGTTGGCGATTGGTTTCAATATCAACTTTTTTACACTGTTTAGTGAGTTCGATCCTCATATAAATATTGGAGGTGATAATGTTGTGTTTTGGGGACCTTTAGCATGGACAGTAATTTATGGATTACTAATCGCTACTTTCTTAACATTGGTAGTGGTGCCAGTACTATTTTATTTAATTACAAAGCTTAAAATGAGAATCAAAAATAAAACTGTTTCAAAACCAATCTAAAACAAAATTGTGATTACAAATAATTAAAACCAGAATCCTAAATTAAAATACCAATAATGATCTACAGTATCTGGTGACCAGGAATATTTCAATTCTATAGGTCCAATAAAGGTATCCCAGGTATAACCAAATGCATACCCTGACACAGTATCATCAAAAATGGATCCGTCGTTCCAAAGATCACTGTTTAACCTCCCATAATTTCCTGTAAAGGATAAATAATTATTTTTAAACAATTCATATCTTAATATAAATGTAGATTTTAAAAAACTTGGGCTATTTAATTCTGCGATATCATAACCATAAAATGACTCAAAGGTGTTGATCAAATTTTCATTATATCCGCCTAAATGATAATCATGAATTTCATTCCCATTGGAACCAATTGTAATCCCTGCCTGAGCAATATATTGTAAGGTTAATTTATCAAACATCGTATAGGCATAGCCTATTTTTCCAGATAATTGTGAAAAAGGATCAAAATCTTCAAAATAATTCGATGAGAATAAATAAAACCTATAATTAGCATCCAAATAAAAACCCCTTTTTGGTGAAAACTGAGTATTATAGGAATCGTATGTAGCTTTTGCAAATACATTAACATAATTACTATTATCTAAAAAAACCTTTTCTGTTTGATCATTGACAATTTCTTCAATGAATGCTTTTAAATTTTTATCCTCAACACCCACTCTAAAGGCCATATTATTATTAAAAGTTGTTTGCACAAAAAATTGTGTAGTAAAATCATTATAATGAAACGGAACTTTGATACCAAACTCCGGTTCATCTTCATCAAGACTAAGAGGTATATCTAATTTAAAAGAGTTATATCTGGTATTCAAACCAAAGCTCCAGTTGAATCCATTATCCAAAAAATAATCAATATTATATCTTAAATTATCTCCAATTACAAAATCAGCTGATAAAAAATCATTCTTAAAAAAACTGTGTTTTTTAGTTAGATTAACAAGAATTCCTGTTTTGTATAAAGCATCATAATGAGCCCCAATTTTTAAAAATGTAGAGACCGTATTCTCAATCAAATTGAACTCAATTTTCATTCCTCCTTCTACAGGAATAAATTTGTATATTATACTTTCAAAATTACCTGTTGCAGTCAAGGTATTAATTCCTTCCAAAAATATTTCCTGACTTGTCATAATTCCTTTTTTAAACTTAAGTTTATCCAAACAATAATTATCAGTATAATGTATATTCCCATTGATTACAATTTCTTTGATCACAAAATCATTGTTCAAATCAAAAGAATAAATGGCGGTATGGTGCTTTTGTTTTTTTTGCTTAGCAGCTATTTCTTTAATTTTATCAAATTGTTTTCTGGCTGCCATTTCACCAACTAAAACAATATCATTTGCTCTATCAAATGAAAAATTATTAAACTCTGAAATATCAGGTTTAATATAAATATCTGTCAGTTTAGATTTTTCTTTTATATTCTTATATACTTGGAATCCTGCAATTTGACCCAGTATTAAAGGCACGGAGTTTAGTTTTGATTCTTCTAATAATTTGCCCATAACATTCACACCAATAATATAGTCAACACCCTTGGCCTTTAATTCTTCTACAGGGTAGTTGTTAACTATACCTCCATCAACCAAAACTTTATCATCAATTTTTACAGGTGTTAATAAACCAGGAAAAGATCCACTAGCTCTAATTGCCTCCGGTAACGAACCTTTATCCAGAATTACTTCTTCACCTGTCTCAAGATCAGTTGCAATACAAAAAAACGGAATAGGTAGTTTACTAAAATCCTCAATCTCATGAACATGTTCCGTTAGTTGAGAAATAATATTATATACGTTCTGCCCTTTTGAAACAGATGGCAAACCAATTTTCCATTTATCAATAGGTAAGGATAAGGCATATTTTCCTTCATTCTCTTTTTGATAAAATGAGTAAGCCCTCCTTGGGAGTTCATCTTTTATTAAAGCAGATAAATCATACTTCACTAAAATAGAATCTAGTTCTTTGGCATTGTAACCAGCAGCATATAAGCCACCAATTACAGAACCCATACTGGTTCCCGCAATATAATCAACTCTTATGCCTGCTTCTTCTAATACTTTTAAAGCCCCTATATGAGCAAATCCCTTTGCTCCTCCTCCACTGAGAACCAGGCCTACTTTGACATCATCATTTTGAGACAAGCTATGTTGTGAAAAAATGAAGTGAAAATTAAAAATCAATATAATAAGTAAATACTTTTTCATGTCCTGCTTAATGATTCAACGTATCGTAACAAATTTATTGTATTTTATTAAAATACGTTGCTAGTTTTTGAGCTTTATCTTTGCCTATTAGTAGTCTCAAATCATCAAAAGTTGCATTTTTTACTCTTTTAAACGACTTATATTCTTTTAGTAAAGTAACAATGGTCTTTTCACCAATGCCACTAATATTTGAAAGTTCTGTTTGAATAGCTCCTTTACTCCTTTTATTTCTGTGATGTGTAATTCCAAATCTGTGCGCTTCATTTCTTAATTGCTGTATAATTTTAAGCGTTTCTGATTTTTTATCCAAATAAAGAGGAATCGGATCATCAGGATAATATATTTCCTCTAGCCTTTTTGCAATTCCAATAATGGCAATTTTTCCTCTCAAACCTAAAAGATCTAAGCTTTTTAAAGAAGAACTCAACTGTCCCTTTCCTCCATCAACCACAATGAGCTGAGGCAAATCTTGATCTTCTTCCAATAACCTTTTATATCTGCGATGTACCACCTCTTCCATAGAGGCAAAATCATCCGGACCAACAACCGTTTTTATATTAAAATGCCTGTAATCTTTTTTACTTGGTTTGCCATTTTTAAATACCACACAAGCTGCCACAGGATTTGTTCCCTGAATATTTGAATTATCAAAACACTCAATATGTTTAGGCTCTTGTTGCAATCGCAAATCCTTTTGCATTTGTTTCATTATCCGATTTGTATGACGATCTGGATCTACAATTTGAATTTGCTTAAATCTTTCCTGACGATAATACTTCGCATTTCGCAATGACAGATCAACAATCTTTTTTTTATCTCCTAATTTAGGAATGGTTATTTTAATATCTTCTCCAACCTCTACATTGAAAGGAACATATATTTCTTTGGAAACAGAGTGGAAACGCTGTCTTATTTCTACAATTGCCAGTTCCAGTAAAAACTTATCACCTTCTTCCATTTTCTTTTTAATTTCAATGGTATGTGACTGTATGATAGCTCCGTTTGAAATCTTAAAAAAATTAACATAGGCAAAACTTTCATCAGAAATAATAGTAAAAACATCCACATTTGTAATAGAAGGATTTACTACAGTTGATTTCACCTGATAATTGGATAAAAGAGCTATTTTTTCCTTGATCTTTTGTGCTTCC
>JADGEA010000087.1 GCA_016744615.1 Flavobacteriaceae bacterium | reverse complement strand
TTCTTTAACAAAGCCTATCATCTCAATAATAGTTATGTTTCCATTTCAAAGAACTTACCGTATCTTTCTACCCTGTGGAAACGCAGGACACACAGCCAGCCCCTAACACCTTGTAAAATTAATTGCTGGTTTTAACCAATTTACGAAAGTCCTCGTGGACTTTCTATCTGTGATTTATTTACTAACTTTAGTGCTTAAAACAAGCAACTAATCTTACACAACACGTTAAACACTATAGAATTATATATTTCATTTTTTTAGGGATACTTCGACCTTACTCAGTATAAACTCCAATATAAACCAACTCGTCCGAACGAACCATTCGGTACGGGTAAAAAGTCATGGCTTTGAATATACTTACAATACGAGCGTAGCCTAAAGGCTGATTTAGATCACAATAAACTTGTAAAAGGCAAAGAATAAGGGAGGCGAGAATTTCTTTATTAATTCCTCAATAATTTATCCTCACAGTGATCAGTGCGAAGCACCCCCTTTATGTAAAGGTTTTTTACTGACTTAATACTTTTTTTACTGCCTTTGCCAGAATCTTTATTCCTTTCTCCATATCTTTTTTATCTACATTGGAAAAAGACAAACGTAAACAATCATCTTTTTTTCCTTTTGGATCAAAGGTTCTTCCGGTAACAAAAACAACACCTTTTTTGACACTTTGTTTAAAAATATCAGTTGACTTGATATGTTTTGGAAGTGTTAACCAAATATAAAAACCTCCTTTTGGTTCATTCCAACTCACTTCTTCCGGCATATACTTTTTTAAACACTTTTGAAGCTTCTTTTTTCTATTAAAATATTCTTTACGTAAAAATTTCAAATAGGGCTTCAACTTATTCTTTTGCATAAAATCATTGGCAAGGATCTGGGTAAAATTTGAAGTACAGGCATCCAGGGCCTGCTTAATGGTTTCCGCCTTTTCGTATATTTCAGGTGAAGCAAGCATATATCCCAACCTAAATCCGGGACCTATAATTTTAGAAAATGAACCTGTATAAATGATTTCCACTCCCGAATTTTCAATTGCTTTCATCGGTTTCGTTAAAACCTTATCTGCTTTTTTAAAATACAGATCATTATAAGCATCATCTTCTAACAAAATAATGTGGTGTTCTTTTAACACCTCCAGCAGCTCTTTTTTTCGTTCTAAAGAATAAATAATTCCAGCAGGGTTATGAAAATTTGGTGTTGCATATAAAAATTTAGGCTTTACCTTTAAGCTTTTAATTTTATCTTTTAGTTCAGAAATAATAATGCCATTTTCATCAATTGGAATTCCGTGGATATCCGCCCCATAAGTTTCAAAAACCGTAAGGGCACCTACAAAACAAGGATTTTCAGTTAAAATTACATCTCCCTTATTTACAAATTCTTGCGTAATAATACTTATAGCCTGCAATGAACCTGTTGTGATTAAAATTTTGTTTTTATCAACTGGTAAATCTTTTCTTTTCAGATATTTTTCCACAGATTTCACCAGAGGAGGAAATCCTGAAGTTGGTCCATATTGAAAACTTAATTTTTTTAAATCATCAGGCAGTTCATTGTATATCTCATCAATTTGCTTAACCGGAAACAGATCATTGTTAGGCATCCCACCAGCAAATGAGATCATACTTTTTCCAGAAGATTGTTTCATTAACAATTTAACATCTTCTGCATGCATGGAATTCACCATATAAGAAAATGAATACTTCATAGGTGTAAATTTAGATGTAATCAAATTAACAAAAATTAATGTACTATTATAATGATAAATATCAGCTTGATATTGAGAAGTTTTTGCTTATTTTACATTGAAAATATACATTTTTTAAATACTTGATGATGAAACATTCATTACTGAAAAAATAGTCATACCCTAAAATGCTTATATGAATGTTCCATATAACCGATAAAAATCAATAATCATAAACAGATGAAACATATTTTCACTTTAATTCTAATCCTTTTTATAGGCTCCCATATATTAGCTCAAAACAGTAATAGAATTAATGCTTTTTATGGTTTTGCATATAATGAGTTGATAAGAAATGACAATCTTGATGGTGCTCCTTCCTATAAAGGTAAGGGATCAACTATTATTGGTATTACCTATCAAAAAACTATATACAAGTCTCTTTCTTTAGAAACCGGACTTGAATATTCAAAAAACAAAATAGAGATCATACCCGTTTATTATCCTGAACTTCGCAAGAATTCATCTAAAAACATAGTAACAAACAAAGCAGATATCCATTTAGTCACAATTCCGGTTTATGCCAATTATACTTTTCTAAAATATTTTTATGCCAAAGCTGGAGTATTAATTGATTTCGAAACCAATAGAGTTGAATATCCCAAAACTGATGACCAATCCGGAATTGGTTTTGGTGCAGGAATTGGAGGACAATATACCTTTCAAAACTTTACTTTATTTGTTAATCCCATGATTAGATTTCATGCTATTATACCCAATGAAAAAGAAAATCACCATCAACATATTACTGAATCTGGAATAAAAATTGGTATTGCTTATAATTTTTAAAAATGATCCATAAGAATTTAATAAACCCAAAAAATATCGTTGTGATTGGCGGATCTGACAATATCCACAGTCCAGGAGGTCGAGTTTTAAAAAATTTGATCGACCATCATTTTAATGGAGAATTATTTGTTGTAAATCCTAAAAAAGAAATAGTTCAAGGTATCAGATCCTTTCAAAATATCCATGATATGCCAAATGTGGATCTAGCCATTATTGCAATTGCAGCAAAATTTATTCCGGAAACGGTAAAAATATTAGCAGAAACAAAAAACACGAAAGGGTTTATTATTTTTTCTGCTGGTTTTAGCGAAAAAGATAAGGCAGGTGAAAGACTTGAAAAGGAGATTACTACTATAATTAATAAAAATGGAGGCTCTCTTTTAGGTCCGAATAACATTGGTTTGATCAATCAAAATTATACTGGTGTTTTCACTACTCCTATACCAAAATTAGATCATAAAGGTGTTGATTTTATATCCGGATCAGGTGCAACTGCTGTTTTTATTATGGAGGCAGCTCAAAGTTTCGGACTCAAATTTTTAAGTGTTTATACCGTTGGTAATAGTGCACAAATTGGTGTGGAAGAAATTCTGGAATATTTTGATACCACATTTGATAAAAAGCAAAGTTCAAGAGTAAAACTTTTGTATATTGAAAGTATTAAAAACCCTGTTAAGTTCTTAAAACATACCTCTTCACTTATAAAAAAAGGGTGTAAAATTGCGGCTATCAAAGCTGGAAGTTCTGAAGAAGGAAACAGAGCTGCATCTTCTCATACCGGTGCTTTAGCAAGTTCAGATGTTTTTATAGAAGCTTTGTTTGAAAAAGCAGGAATCATTCGTTGTGATGGAAGAAATGAGTTGATTTCCGTTGCCGGAATTCTTTTGCAAAAAGAATCCAAAGGGAAAAATATTGCAATTATCACCCATGCTGGAGGTCCCGCTGTGATGCTTACAGATATTCTTTCCATAAACAAATTAAAGATTCCACAAATTAAAGGTATAGAAAGTGAAAATCTTCTAGCTGAATTATTTGATGGTTCATCAGTTTCTAATCCTATTGATTTTTTAGCAACAGGAACTGCTGAGCAACTTGAAAAAATAATAGATCACTGTGAAAATAAATTCGACGATATAGATGCCATGGTGGTTATTTTTGGCAGTCCGGGTTTGACTTCTGTCTATGATGTTTATGATCTTCTAGATAAAAAAATAAAATCCTGTAAAAAGCCAATTTATGCAGTGCTTCCATCTGTTGTAAATGTTCATGATGAAATTTCAAAATTTATCGCTAAAGGAAATACCGCTTTCACGGATGAAGTGCTTTTTGGGAAAGCTTTAGCTAAAGTTTACAATTCACAAGATAATAGCATTAAAGTAGACACAACAACAGTAACTGAAAATAAATCTATTAGGAAAATAATCGATGCCAATAATAATGGCTATCTACCAGCAAAAGATGCCAGAGAAGTCATCAGGCTATCAGGTGTGAAATTTGTGGAACAATATGAAGTAGAAACTAAATCAGAATTACTTGAAATAGTAAATGATTTAACATACCCGGTAGCTCAAAAAGTAATAGGACCTTTGCACAAATCAGATGTTGGTGGTGTAATTCTTAATATTCGAAATAAAAAAGAACTGCTTTCAAATTTCGATACATTGATGCACATTAAAGGAGCTAATTCTATGTTGATCCAGCCAATGATTTCTGGAATAGAAATATTTGTTGGAGCAAAAAAAGAGCAAAATTTTCCACCTATTATCATGTGTGGTTTAGGTGGGATTTTTGTTGAAGTTTTAAAAGACGTTCAAGTTGGAATGGTTCCTATTTCAAAAGAAAAAGCTACAAAAATGCTTACTGAATTAAAATCCTTTCCAATTTTAAAGGGGATCAGAGGTCAAAAAGGTGTTAATTTAGATGCTCTTGCTGATGTAATTGTTCATATTTCAAATCTATTACAAATTGCTCCGGAGATAACCGAACTGGATATCAATCCGCTTTTGGCTTATAAGAATGAGGTCACTGCCGTGGATGTTAGGATCCGGATTGAAAAATAATTTGATCTATTACTGTGAATAAAAGCTTTAACCTTTTATAATAAGGTTTGTTTTATTATAAAAGTTGAGATTGCCACACTCCACTATCGTTGTGTTCGCAAAGACGGTAGTATGTTTGCTACGTCTTCACGAGGAGTAAGGTACGAACGACGTGGTGATCTCCTTGAATAATAAAATTTGGAAATATAAGATTAATAGATTAAACTAATAGATTGTCACGTTCTATTTCATTCCACTCGCGAAGACGCATAAATCAAAATACATCTTCACGAATTTACCTGCTGAAGTCAAGGAAACGAGAACGACGTAGTAATCTAAATTATTATAAATGCAATTTTAACATAATGCTACAAAGTGCTATTTACTTTATGACCAACAAAACCAATAATGTTCTTTATATTGGTGTTACTTCAAATTTAGAAAAAAGAGTGTATCAACACAAATCAAAAGCATACAAAGGATTTACAGAGAAATATAATTGTAACAAGTTGGTTTATTTTGAAATATTTTCAGATATTAATCAAGCAATTTCAAGAGAGAAACAATTAAAAAAAGGAAATAGAAAAAGAAAGAATGATTTAGTTAATTCCATGAATCCTGAATGGAAAGATTTATCAGATGGATGGCTTTTAAATTTTACTTAAAGTACTGTATAAGAGATTGCCACACTTCTCTATCGTTGCGTTCGCAAAGACGACACAAAGTTTATAACGTCTTCACGAGGAGCGAGGCACGAACAACATGGTGATCTCTATGTGATGGTTTCGTTAAGAGTTTGGAGTTTCAGGTTTAGGATTAGATTGCCACACTCCACTATCGTTACGTTCGCAAAGACGTTATAAAGTATATATCGTCTTCACGAGAAGTGAGGCACGAACAACGTGGTGATCTTCTTGAATAACAAAATTTGGAAATTGTATTTTGATATTTGAATTAAGAGATTGCCACACTCCACTATCGTTACGTTCGCAAAGACGGTACAAAGTATATATCGTCTTCACGAGAAGTGAGGGACGAACAACGTGGTGATCTAATTTCAATTACTACAACATTAAATAAAGTCTATTTTTTTACCTTTCAAATAAACATCTTCTATCTGACTTACTCCAAAAGAATATGGAATAAATCCATATGAATTTATAGACTTTGTAAGTAATAAATTTGCCTTTTTCCCTACAGTAATTGACCCAACTTCATTCTCTAACCCCATGGCATAGGCTCCATTAATTGTTGCTGCATTAATTGCTTCTTCTGGAGTCATTTTCATCTTTATACAGGCAGTTGCAACCATAAAATTCATATTCCCGGATGGTGTAGATCCCGGATTATAATCCGTTGCCAATGCCAAAGGCAACCCTGCATCTAACATTTTTCTAGCTGGAGTATAAGGAATACTCAAAAAATAGGAACAACTTGGCAAAGCAACAGGCATGGTTCGTGAGTTTTTCAAAACTTCCATATCCTGATCTGTCATCACTTCCAAATGATCAACAGATAAAGCATTATATTTTACTCCTACTTCTACTCCACCGATAGAATTAAACTGATTGACATGAATCTTTGGAATCAATCCAAATCTCTTTCCTGCTTTTAAAATAAATGCTGTATCCTCTACAGAAAAATAGCCTTTTTCACAAAAAATATCTACATAATCGGCTAATCTCTCTTTGGCAATAACAGGCATAATTTCCTCTACCAGCATTTGTAAATAACCTTGCTTATTATCTTTATAATTTGCAGGAACCGCATGTGCCCCTAAAAAAGTTGCTTTGATAGAAATTGGGTAATTCTTGTTTAATCGTTTGATTACCCGAAGCATTTTTAATTCTGCATCAACGGTCAATCCATAACCTGATTTTATTTCAACTGCACCCGTACCTAATTGCATGATCTCTTCTAATCGAATTTTACTCTGCTCATACAATTCCTCTTCAGAAGTTTCTTGTAACTTCTTAGCTGAATTCAATATTCCTCCTCCTCTATTTGCTATTTCTTCATAGGATAATCCATTGATACGATCAACAAATTCACCTTCTCTATTACCAGCATAAACAATATGTGTATGCGAATCACACCATGCCGGTAAGATCATTTTACCAGTAGCATCCACAACCTGATCAGGTTTTAATTCCGGACAAGCTTCCATAGTTCCAAAATCTGAAATCAACCCGTTTTCAACCAATAAATACGCATTTTTAATAGTAGGCAAAACTTTCATTTCTTTACCAGAAATAAATGAAACAGGTTCTGTTCTAACCTGAATTAATTCTTTGATATTTTTAAAAAGTGTTTTCATAGTATATAAAAAAAATAGTGAAATATATTAATTTGTCATTCCGACGAAGCGACCATAGGAGCGACGAGGAATCTCAAAACATGATAATTATTAAGATTTCTCATCAATATACTTTTTTACAAAAAAATATATTTTTATCCAACTCATTTTTAAAATAATAAAGTTAAAATATCATCATCTACCAAATTAGGAATGGTAACTTTTAAACTAGGTGTACGTTTCATTTCACGTTTTACAGCAAATAATGCCTCTTCATTTCTTGCCCAACTCCTTCTTGCAATACCGTTATTTACATCATAAAACAACATATTTTTCAATCTTACTTCTGCTTCGGGTGTTCCATCAAGTAGCATACCAAAACCACCATTGATCACTTCTCCCCAGCCTACTCCACCTCCATTATGAATAGAAACCCAGGTAGCACCTCTAAAACTATCTCCAATAACATTCTGAATTGCCATATCAGCTGTAAACTGACTCCCATCATAAATGTTAGATGTTTCCCTATAAGGGGAATCTGTTCCACTTACATCATGATGATCTCTTCCTAAAACAACCGCTCCAATCTCTTCTTTGGCAACTGCATCATTAAAGGCTTTTGCTATTTTTACACGTCCTTCGGCATCTGCATATAAAATTCGTGCTTGTGAACCAACAACCATTTTATTTTTCTTGGCATCTTTGATCCATGTAATATTGTCCTGCATTTGCAGTTGAATCTCTTCAGGAGAATTTTCCATTATTTCCTGTAAAACTTCCATAGCTATTTGATCTGTTTTATCCAGATCTTTCGGTTTACCAGAAGTACAAACCCATCTAAACGGACCAAAACCATAATCAAAACACATAGGACCTAAGATATCCTGCACATACGATTTATACTTAAAATCAATATTGTTATCTGCCATTACATCTGCTCCAGCTCTGGAGGCTTCCAGTAAAAAAGCATTTCCATAATCAAAGAAATAAGTCCCTTTTGCAGTATGTTTATTTATTGCTGCCGCATGACGGCGTAAAGTTTCCTGTACTTTTTCTTTAAATAGCTCTGGTTCTTCACCTATCAAACGATTGGATTCATCATAGGAAATATCAACAGGATAATAGCCACCCGTCCATGGAATATGTAAGGATGTTTGATCGGAACCTACATGAATAAATATATTTTCTTCATCAAAACGTTCCCAAACATTTACAATATTACCAATAAAAGCAATAGAAACAATTTCATCATTTTCCTTTGCCTGTTTTGTTCGAATCACTAATTCATCCATATTATCAACCAAAATATCTACCCATCCTTGCTCATGTCGCTTGGTTGCAGCCTTTGAATTAACCTCTGCACAAATGGTAATACAGCCCGCAATATTTCCTGCTTTTGGTTGAGCACCACTCATGCCTCCTAATCCGGAAGTTAAAAATATTTTTCCTGATGGAGATTCCTTCTTTGGCAATATTTTTCTGAATGCATTCATAACAGTAATCGTTGTTCCATGCACAATACCTTGAGGACCAATATACATAAATGAACCTGCTGTCATTTGCCCGTACTGCGTAACTCCTAATGCATTGAATTTTTCCCAATCATCTGGTTTAGAATAATTTGGAATCATCATTCCATTAGTTACTACAACTCTCGGAGCATTTTTTGAAGAAGGAAACAAACCCATCGGATGACCAGAATACATATTCAAAGTTTGTTCATCAGTCATAATAGCCAAATATTGCATCGTAATTAAATACTGTGCCCAGTTTTGAAAAACCGCACCATTACCTCCGTAAGTAATCAATTCCTCAGGATGCTGTGCCACGGCAGGATTTAAATTGTTTTGTATCATTAACATTATTGCTGCAGCTTGTTGTGATTGTGCAGGATACTCTGAAATCGGGCGGGCATAAAACTCATAAGTTGGTTTAAAGCGATACATATAAATTCGACCAAAATCTTTTAATTCTTGTGCAAATTCAACTGCTAATTCTTGATGCCATTCTTTTGGAAAGTAACGTAGTGCATTTCTTATTGCCAGTTGTTTTTCTTCCTTTGACAAAATATCCTTTCGCTTGGGTACTCTATTTATTCCTTTCGGATAAGCTCTTTTTGCAGGCATTTCAGAAGGGATTCCTTGTAATATTTGATTTTTAAATGTCATTCCATATTAATTTTTATGGTTCTATTATTATTTTAATGGAACATCTTCAAATTTTTCTTTTTATTCTTTTTTTGGATAAAAAAAGAAACAAAAAAATCTCTGCTGGATGAGGTGATTGTTTCACACCATTCATTCCCAAAAGCCCAACGCGCCACCTGGCTCGTTCACTAAAAACAGCTACTAGCTGTTTTCTTAACGCTTCGCCCTATGCTCTTTTCACCTTCGTTACTCTTCGGTAAACGCAATTCCGGCACTCCATTCATTATCACTGCATCCAGGAACGTCACGATTATAGTCCTAGTTTAAAACATTATTTCTATTTATGATAGAATTGTTGAACCTGTTTTTTTTATTCTCCATTAAAGTAGTGGTAGTACCAAATATATTTAAACTATACCGTTATTTATAATCAAAATTAGATTATTTTTATAAAAATGTCATTTCGACAGAAATATGCTTTTTGCATAAAAGCATATTGATGAGAAATCTTAATAATATCCATATTTTGAGATTCCTCGTCACTCCTATTGTCGCTCCGTCGGAATAACAATTAGAAACGTCTATCATTAAATTCATGGTAGAACCTCTTGTTTAGTATCTACAAGAAAACTACACTCTTCCCAAGTCTTTGATAAAAAAACGTCAAAGACAAGGCTTTCGAAGTTTTAAAAATCAAGGAGTTTGCTTTTGCAAACAACTGTTTTTCAAAACTAGAGTAACGCAGTATTTGGTGTTTTCTTGCAAAGACTATTTTACTCTAAACTTTCTATCCATAACCAATTGAATCATGGCATTGATATCATCTTTTAAAATTCTATCTTCTTCTAGTTTATCCACTTTTTCACGAATGATGGAGAAATTTTCTTCAACAATATCTGATAATGTAAGTGGTCTTCTAAATTCAATAGCCTGAGCTGCATACATCAATTCAATGGCAAGAATTTTTTCAAGATTCCCTAGTATTTGATTAAATTGCCTGCCTGAAATGCTACCCATAGACACATGATCTTCCTGACCTAAGGAAGTTGGAATACTATCTGCAGATGGTGGAAAACACAAAGATTTATTTTCAGTTACCAAAGCTGCTGTTGTATATTGAGGTATCATATAACCCGAGTTTAAACCACCACTTGCGGTCAATAAACGTGGTAATCCATATTTACCTTCCAACAATAAAAAAGAACGTCTGTCAGAAATATTTCCGATTTCAGATGCTGCAAGTGCTCCATAATCTAAAGCCATTGCCAAAGGTTGTCCGTGAAAATTCCCTCCCGAAATTGCAACGGTATCACTCAAAATAATTGGATTATCAGTTACCGAATTCATCTCAATTTCGGTTAATTCTTTTAAATGATAATATGCATTTCTGGAAGCTCCATGCACTTGTGGGATACATCGCATAGAATAAGGATCCTGCACTCGTTCGCAATCTTCATGTGACATGATATTCTCTGAATCTTTAAATAACATCCGCATACGTTTGGCAACTTTTAAAGTTCCTTTATACGGACGAATCATATGTAATTCTTTTTTAAACGGCGAAGCACTTCCCTTATAGCCCTCAATACTCATCGCCCCGGCAAGATCAGCTAGATTTAGCAAATACTTCATTTTATACAGTCCATTTATAGTATGTGCTACAATAAACTGAGTTCCATTGATCAATGCCAGCCCTTCTTTTGCCTGTAATTTAATGGGTTTTAAATGATGATGGCTAAGAACTTCTTTTGCAGAAATAATTTTATCCTCATCCCAAAATTCTCCTTCACCTAGTATAGGTAAAAATAAATGAGATAATGGAGCAAGATCACCTGATGCGCCAACGGATCCTTGCTCAGGAACTACCGGCAACCATTCTTTATCTATAAATAATAATATCCGTTCAATTACTTCTAAACGAATACCCGAAAAGCCTTGGCATAAAGCATGCACCTTGGTAATCATCATCATTTTTGATAATTTTTTATCAATGGGATTCCCAACACCAACCGCATGGGTAATCAATAAATTTTCCTGTAATTTACTGGTTTCCATTGGTGATATTTGCACGTCACATAAAGGACCAAAACCGGTATTAATTCCGTAAACAGCCTTAGCAGAAGCCGCCATAGTTTCCACTTTTTTACGGCAGGCATTTACTTTTTCTTTGGCTTTATCCGTCAAGGTAGCATCTAAACTACCTTCAGCAATCGCCATTACTTTGGCTACAGTTAATTTATCTATTCCGTATTTAAACATCATAATTATTTTTTCCGTTAGATTCTAAAAAATTAATTTTAGTTTTTTAGTTAGTCGTCCCGATAAATATCGGGGTAATCCCGCTCCCGACAATCGGGATCAGCGGGATCTTGGGTTAATACCTTTTTCCAATTATTCATTTATTCTTACTCTATATTTTCAAATTATAGTTTTACTACTTTAATATAAAGTAGCTATTTTTTTCTCTTGTTCTTTTTTTCGATAAAAAAAGAGGTTCTACTGTTATTTCAATGGAAAATGTCATTTCGACAGAAATATATTTTTTTGTAAAAAAAGTATATTGACGAGAAATCTCAATAATTACCATGTTTTGAGATTCCTCGTCGCTCCTATGGTCGCTTCGTCGGAATGACAATTAGGAATATTTACCACTAAATTTGTAATAGATCTCTAAACACATGAATAAAATAATGAATAATTATTTGTTTCCTACAAATATATACTTACTTTTGATGCTTTACAAGACTATTTTAATCATTAAATAATAACCATGAAGCATCAATTAGAATATAGACATATTCGATATTTCTTAGCTGTAGCTGAAGAATTACATTTTAGAAAAGCAGCTGAAAAACTATATATTTCACAACCCGGACTCAGCAGACAAATCAAACAAATGGAAGATGACCTAGAGATCAAAATGTTTGACCGACATAACAGAAAGGTAAAGCTAACTCCCGTTGGGAAATACTTACAATCAGAATTGACAAAAAACCTAAAAGATCTGAATGACATCTTTAATCATGCAAAATTATTACATGACGGAATTGACGGGAATCTAAAATTTGGTTATGTAGGATCGGCGATGCAGGAAGTAATCCCGAATATTTTACCTGAATTCAGAAAAAAACATCCGAATATTATTTTTAGTCTGAATGAAATGGATAACAGCACCCAAATTGAAGCGCTTCTTAACAGAGAAATTGATATTGGGTTTGTTCGAATGGAAAGGGTACCAAGAGGTTTGGAGATCAAACCAATTTTTGAAGATACCTTTTCTTTGGTTTTACCAAAATCACATGCCATCAGTAAGTCTAATTTTAAAGAATTAAAGCAATTAAAAAATGAATCCTTTATTTTATTTGATCGTTCTTATAGTGAATCCTATTTTGAAAAAGTGATGCAAATATTTGACTACAGTGGGTTTACCCCTCTGGTATCTCACAATACAGTGAATGCGAGTTCCATTTACAGATTGGTAGAGAATAATTTCGGAGTATCTATTGTGCCAACTTCTTTAAAACTAGGTTATGATATGCAAATCAAATTCATTGAGTTAAATAAAATTCCTCAACGTACCACATTAAAAATTGTTTGGAATAACACCAATCCAAATCCGATATTGATGAATTTTTTAGATATTATTTCTCTTCTTCCACAAATTTAATAGAAATAAATTCTCAAAGAAAAAAGAAATTCTAAAGATTTCTCGGATTAGATTTATCTTATGGAGATTTGCCCAGTTTTATTTATTCATATTTTATCTATTTTGGAATTCTTGCTATGTTCTATTTTATTCATCCATTTTCTATTGGTTATAGAATTCATGATGTGCTTCGCAGTTCAAAGATAAAAAAGAACTAAAAAATCTTTACCTAAAGAAGGATTTTGCTTCGCATCGATCACTGAAAACCTGAACAATAAAGAAATTAATAAAATCATTTTCACCCCTAGATCCATGTTATTTATATGTGTTTGTGACCTAAGTCTGCGTCCAGACATCGTTCGCTTAGAAATATTTCAGAGTTTATTTTAATTAGCATTACGAATAAAATTGAAGAGAAAATATGCTCCTGTTTGTCATCAATACATTGGATATTTTGAAAAAAACTTAGGTCTCAAAAATACATAATTATCATTCCTACCAAAATGTCATTCCGACGCAGGAGGAATCTCTAAAATTTTATACAGGAATCCCAAATAATAGGAACTGTTTTATCAAGAGATTCTTCGCCGCTCGTGCCTCTCTTCCCTCAGAATGACACCATTTTATCATTCCGACCAAAATGTCATTCCGACGCAGGAGGAATCTCTAAAATTTTATACAGGAATCCCAAATAATAGGAACTGCTTTATTAAGAGATTCTTCGTCGCTCGTAACTCTCTTTCCTACCTAAGACAACTCAAATAATTAATACATTTTCTTTTATTCATCCATTTTCTATTGGTTATAGAATTCATGATGTGATTCGAAGTTCAAAGATGAAAAGAAACAAAAATCTTTTCCTGACAGAGGTCTTTGCTTCGCACCGGTCACTAATTACCTGATTATTAAAGGTACTATTAAAAATATCTCATACCCCTTTATTTTTCTTCTTTACTTTGGTCATTGTCACCTAATCCTGCTGTCAGTATTCGTTCGCTTAGTAACATTTATTGAATATATTTTGATCCTTGTTACGAAGCAAGCTTAATTGATAATACAATCCTGATTATCATCATCTCATTGAAGGTTTTGAAAAATTCTTGGGTCTCAGAAATACATAATTATCATTCCGACCAAAATGTCATTCCGACGCAGGAGGAATCTCTAAAATTTTATACAGGAATCCCAAATAATAGGAACTGTTTTATCAAGAGATTCTTCGCCGATCGTGCCTCTCTTCCCCCAGAATGACACCATTTTATCATTCCGACCAAAATGTCATCCCGACGCAGGAAGAACCTTAAATAGTGTCTCTTAGAAAACTACCTATTTTGCTCAATGGCGTATAAAAAACTTCAAGGTCGAGATAAACGAAGATTTGGTAATCAGGAGTTTACTTTTGTAAATAACAGGTTAACAAATCAAGTTTAGCGAAGAAATTGGTGTTTTCTTATAGCCACTAAATAATAAGAACCCTTAAAAAATACCCACTTCTCCCTTTTCTCTTGATGAATCACTACCTATAAAAAAGGATGTATTATTAGGAATAATTCTGAGTGGTTTATTCTTTATCTTTAATTCTTGGAATTTAAAAATGATCTCTTTAAAGGTCAATAAAGAATTATCAAAAATAATTTTATCATAAGCGGACACATCATCCGGTAAATACCCATTCATAAAAACAGGAACAGGATGTAACTTCGTTTTTATCTTCTCTAACTTATCCAGATCATCACTTATCAAAAGAATGCTATTTATGAAAATATTAGATTTGTCTTTAGAGACACTTTTTGATTTAAAAAAAACCAATGTTTTAAGTGCTTTATGAAGTAACAAGTTGCTAATGACATTTGATTTAAAATGTTTTTTATAAAATATCTGCATTGCACCATAGAAATTTTTTAAATAGACCTTATCCTTTACTGTACTTTCCCCTTTGAAATGAATGATGGTTGATTTTCCATAATAATAGTTGTGCAAACCTTGATTTAGTAATTTATAACTAAGATCAATGTCTTCGCCAAACATAAAATAATCTTCATCAAAACCTCCAACTTTATTGTAAATTTCTCTTTTTATCCACATAAATGCTCCTGTCAGCACTTCTGTTTTTGATATTTCGTCTTCATTAATGCTACTGGCATAATATCTTTTAGAATCCCCCATCAATTTACGAGATGCAATTTCAATGGTGGGTATATTTCTTTTACACTCGGGTAAAAAGTTACCGGTACCATCTATAAATTTCAATCCTATTGCACCCAAATTTTCCTTTTCCTCAACGAAATACAGAACTTGCTCTAAGCTATCCTCGGCTATTACAGTATCCGGATTCAAAATAAGCACATATTCTCCTTCCGCGAAAGCGACACCTTGATTATTAGCCTTAGAAAAACCAATATTTTTATTATTGTACAATAATTTAATTGAAGGGAATTTACCACGAAGCATCTCACAACTCCCATCCGTTGAATTATTGTCTACAACAATAATTTCAGAAGATATATTTTTACAAGCGGCTTGCACACTAAGCAAACATTGTTCCAGATAATATTGAACGTTGTAATTAACGATGATGATGGAGAGTTTAGTCAAATCAATAATTTAAGGTAAAGTTATCATTTTTAAATAAAAACTATGTATTGGCTTTTGTAAAATTATACAAATAAAAATTTCTTTAAACGAACTATCCTCGAAGCAGATCTATCGAGGAATTTCGCTCGTTTCATACTCAATAGAGTTGAGTACAAGCTTTGACCTGAAGGTCAAAAATCGAAATTTGTTATTTAGATTCCCTTTTCGGGGATGACACTTCGACTTTGCTCAGTGCAGGCTATTTCAGCGGTTACCCCGAGGCAAAGCCTCAAGGAATCCTTTTTGATTAAATACCAAACAAAAGTACTTAATTGAGTACTTTTTATTATCTTTGCCATATGGAAACAGTAAATTATACAGACTTTCGTTCAAATCTAAAGCATTGGTTTGATAAAGTAGTCAATGATGTAAGCGATATCATTATCAAGCGTAAAAACGGTAAAGACCTCGTGTTAATATCATTGGATGAATACAACTCATTAAGGGAAACTACGTATCTGCTAACAGGAAAAAATAGAAATATTTTATTAAACTCTATCAAAGAATTAGAAACAGGTAAAGGCATTCAAAAAGATTTAATAGAATAAATGAAATTAACTTGGTCTAAAACTTCTTGGAAAGATTATTTGTATTGGCAGAAAGTTGATAAGAAAATAGTAAAGCGAATTAACGAACTCATTAAAAGTTGTATGCGAACACCTTTTGAAGGCATAGGAAAACCTGAAGCTTTAAAAGGAGATTTACAAGGTTATTGGTCAAGGCGAATAACATCAGAACATCGATTAGTTTATAAATACGGAAATGAAGAAGTATTGATAGCAGCTTGTCGTTATCATTATGGGAAATAAAATTTACACAAAACAAAACCCAGTTTTATCATGCTTCAAAAGCTTCTGTATTTTGTTTTGTTCCGCTCACAGGTCCTCTTGTAATTTTTGGTAGCCAATCCAATTACAACACTTTATAAAAATGAGGTTTTAATAAAAAGTTGTAGTACAGTTCCCAAAGTAAAGGTAAATACTCCATATTTCGTTTTCACGAGGAAGCGAGGTACGAACGACGTGGTGAACTCAATCATTAGTAACAAGAGATTGCCACGCTGCATTACATTTCACTCGCAAAGACGTAATGTGAAGATTTCGTCTTCACGAGGAAGTGAGGTACGAACGACGTGGTGAACCCAATCATTAGTAACAAGAGATTGCCACGCTGCATTACATTGCGCTCGCAAAGACGTAATGTGAAGATTTCGTCTTCACGAGGAAGTGAGGTACGAACAACGTGGTGAACCCAATCATTAGTAACAAGAGATTGCCACGCTGCATTACATTGCGCTCGCAAAGACGTAATGTGAAGATTTCGTCTTCACGAGGAAGTGAGGCACGAACGACGTGGTGAACTCATAATAAATTATCACTACCTTTGAAATAATCATTTTTTCAAAATGTTACACAGTGCTGTTTATTTCATGGCTAATAAAA
>JADGEA010000299.1 GCA_016744615.1 Flavobacteriaceae bacterium | reverse complement strand
GCCTAACAACGTATATAATTCAGCGTGACTGAACTAAAAGCATCAACAATTTTGCTTAACTTAGACAAAGCAAATTATATGAATACAACGTAAACGTAGCTTCGCTTGCCTTTCTGATTCTCACGCAGCTTTGCTGCTGCCAATCGCTCACAAGCAAATCTACCAAACACGCCAAATCATATACAAAACCGTTGGGCATAATTTCCAAAAGACTTAAAAAGTAAATTGTCAGAAACCATATCAAGAAAATAAAAATAGATTTTACTCAAAATGAAACCCACAACAAAATATGCTAAAAATAACGATATAAATATTGCATATCAAGTAGTAGGCCAAGGTTCTGTAGACCTAGTTTTTGTTCCTGGATGGGTTTCAAATATCGATATGATGTGGTTAGATCCTAAACTAGAAAAGTTTCTAACAAAGCTTTCACAATTTTCAAGACTCATACTATTTGACAAAAGAGGTACTGGACTTTCAGATAAAGTAAATCCATTGTGTACTCTTGATGAAAGAATGGATGATATTTTGAGTGTAATGAAGGCTGCTAAAAGTAAAAAAGCGATTTTTTTTGGTCATTCTGAAGGTGGAACTATTGCAAGTCTCTTCGCACACAAATTCCCAGAACGGACAATTTCTTTAATAACTTTTGGTGCCTTTGCTAAAAGGAAGTATGCTGTCGATTATCCTTGGGCTCCCAAACCAAAAGAGCGTGAAATATTTTATAAGACTATTCAGAAAGAATGGGGAAATGGACAGAAGATGGGTTTAGAAACCATTATGCCGTCAATGTTCAATGATACAAACTACTATCACTGGTTTGCAAGTTATTTGCGTTCAGCTGCTAGTCCAGGAGATGCGCTCGCACTTGCTAAAATGAATACGGAATCTAACATTACAAATATCTTAAACACTATTAATGTTCAGACATTAATCCTCCATAGAACAAATGATATTGATGTAAATGTAGAAGAAGGAAAATATCTGGCCAACCGAATTTCCAATTCAAAATTTGTGGAACTAGAAGGGAATGACCATTGCTTTTGGGTAGGCGATTCAATTGCTGTTGTTGAAGAAATAGAAGAGTTTATTACGGGAAAAAGGACTATTAGAGATGAAAAGCTACCTTTCATTATAAAATCTAAATACGCTAAAATCGATATTGAAAATATAATGGAGGGTAATTTTCATTACAATCTAAAAATAGAAGAGTTCGCCAAACTATGTGGTAGAAGTTTAACTGTATTTAAAAGAGATTTCAAAAAGCAATTCGCGACTACTCCATATAGATGGTTAAAATCAAAACGTCTAGACTACGCAAAAACACTTTTACTTGAAAGTGATTTGAATATAAATCAAGTATGCTATGAGAGTGGATTTAAGAATAACTCTCATTTTATTCAATCATTTAAAGAAAAGTTCAAATCATCTCCTAATCAATTCAAGTCAAAAAATAGAGGTAAATAATTCTCTGATGAATCATTTGGCCCTTAGAACACATTATTAGGATTTTTAAGCAAATCAAAGTCGTTTCTTTTAGTTGAATTTTACGCTGTATCAAAAACTAATAGAAATGAAAAAAGTTATCATCTTATTTTACGGAGCGTTAGCATATCTGATTTTTCTCCTTGCCTTTCTTTATGCCATTGGATTTGTTGGAAATATTTATGTTCCAAAAACCATTGATTCGGGAACAGAGCCCTCAATGCTTCAAGCCATTTTAGTTAATACTATTTTATTAAGTGTTTTTGCACTTCAACATAGCATTATGGCCCGTCCTAAGTATAAAAAGTGGTTTACAACATTTTTTAGTCCAGCAATGGAACGCAGTACTTATATACTTTTATCGAGTTTAGCCCTACTATTGATTTATTGGCAATGGCAACCAATCACAGTTGTAGTTTGGAATGTTGAGAATAATATTGGGTTTTCCATATTAACCGGAATCTTCTTTTTAGGTTGGCTTATTGTTCTTTTATCAACGTTTATGATTAATCATTTCGAGCTTTTTGGCCTGTCTCAAATATTTGATAATCTAAAGAACAAACAAACTCCTAACCCAAAATTTCAAACGAACTATTTATACAAAATTGTAAGGCATCCTATTATGTTAGGATTTATAATCGCCTTTTGGGCAACACCTACCATGACCGTAGGACATTTATTATTTACCATAGTTACAACCGTTTATATTCTAGTTGCAGTAAAATACCTGGAAGAAAAAGACCTTCAAAAATTTATTGGAGAAAACTACAAAACCTATCAAAAAGAGGTTCCTATGATAATTCCGTTTACAAAAAGAAAACAGAAAACATAACCTTATGAATTTATTCAAATCTATATTAATTATTTTGATGTTAACATCTTGTAATTCAACTGAAAATCCTGATAAAAAGACCTCGATAATGAATTCTAAAAATTTAAAAGATAAACATATAACTTATAAGAATATTGAATTCCCTTCTGTAGGCGTAACCTTAAAAGGCAGGCTTTACCTCCCCAAAAACAATAATAAAAAACTACCATTAGTAATTATGGCGCACGGCTTTTCAGCAACAATTAATGGTATGGTTGCAGACAAGTATGCAGAAGAATTTTACAAAGCAGGATTCGCTGTTTTATTGTATGACCATCGCAATTTCGGAATTAGTGAAGGATTTCCCAGACAGGAACTAAATTATTGGGTTCAATGTAGAGGTTATATTGATGCAATGAATTTTGCATACACATTAAGCTCGATCGATACCAATAAAATATCACTTTGGGGAGATAGTATTAGTAGTGCCGAGGCTTTAACCGTAGGTGCGGTTGATGAACGGGTGAAAGCTATTGTCGTGCAAGTTCCTGCGTTTGGTGATAATGAAGTACCGTTTGAAAAATCAGATGAAATGATGAAATCGATTAAAAAAATACTTTTAAATGAGCATTTAGAAAGTATTGAAAAGGAAGAAACGACTACTATGGCTGTTGTATCTCCTAATCAACAAAATATGAGTTCTGCACTCAAGGAGCTTACTGCATATAGGTGGTTTATTGAGTATGGAGGTAGATTTAATACTGGTTGGACTAATAGTGTTTCTTTTTCTAATTTTAAGGATGCACCAAAAGATTATCATAGAGGAATTGCAGCAGTCAATCTAAAAGCTCCTATTCTGTTAATTGTTGCCAAGAATGATGAAATGGAAGGTGCCAGCGATATTATCGCACAATCAGTTTTTGAAAATATTAACCAACCAAAGGAAATTGTTTATCTTGATGGAGGTCATTTTGGGATGCTAGAGTATCCTAGCTTCTTATTTAACGAGGCAAGTAAATCACAAATTGAATTTCTAAGTAGCTTATTTAATAAGTGATAAAACTATGCCCAACAAAGTATAAAATTAATTGCTTGGTTAAAGCCTATTTACGAAAGTCCTCGCGGGCTTTCTATCTGTGATTTATTTGCTAACTTTAGTGCTTAAAACACGCAACTAATCTTATACATAAACGTTGTGGTGCATTATGTCCCGTCCTGAAATATGTATACACTAAACAACAAGT
>JADGEA010000298.1 GCA_016744615.1 Flavobacteriaceae bacterium | reverse complement strand
CCATTAACACTTTAATGCCTGCGCTTGCAAAAGGAGGTTTTATTAGTGATGAAGAAAGAAATGAAGTGGCTGAAAAAATGTCTTATTATTCTGGACTTAGTAAAAAGTCCATTTTGCAACATAATTTAGATGTACCTACTAGTTTTTTCTGGAAAGAGTTGTTGCGTGATGAAACGGGTCAAACTATTGGACGATTGGATTCTCGTTATTTAGGATTGGATAAAATGGAGGCTGGAACAAGACCAGATTACAGCCCAGAACTTACTTCTTGGTTGCATTCCTTTACACCAGCAATTAATCACTATATAAAAAAGGAATTAAATTTTTCTACCGATGTTAAGTACAATATGTTTGGCGACGTTCATCCTTGGGATAGAGAAAACAACAATACTAGAGAAGGAATGCGAAAAGCGATGGCTACCAACCCTTATTTAAAGGTGTTGAATCAATCGGGTTATTATGATGGAGCCACTACTTATTTTGCTGCAAAATATTCCCTATCTCAAATTGACCCTAGTGGGAAGATGAAAGATCGTATGATCTTTAAAGGATATCGAAGTGGGCATATGATGTATTTGCGAAATGAAGATTTAATTAAGGCCAATGATGATTTAAGAGAATTTATTAAAGAATCATCAGCAAATGGAAAAGCTGCTAAGTATTAAGCTTTTTTATTTTTTGAAAATAAAAAAAGGGTTTACTGTTTAGTAAACCCTTTTTTGTTTTATAGATTTTCGCTTTCGCTCTGAATGACTTTTAAACCACCCCAATAAACAAGCCTTCATCTGTTTTGTTTAGTTTAGAAATTTCATTTTTTGTTGAACATCCTCACTTTAGTTTTTTATTAATTTCAAAGTGTTGTTAGAATTGGAGGTTTTTAAAAAATAGATACCATTTTCTAATTTAGAAACATCAATTAAGTTGTTAATTGGATTAACTTTAACTTCACCAATCAATTGACCTAAATATGTATAAATCGAAATTGTGTGATTTTGTTTTAAATTGTTGATCTTGATTGAACTTGAAGATGGATTTGGATGGATGGTTATGGTATCTTCAAAATAATTGTCAGACAATGATAATTGATCAATACCAACTGCAAAATGCAATGCTGCTCCTATCGTTCCTTTTGTTATTTGGAATAAATAATCAAGATCCATATTGGCTATAATGTCATTTGGAGAATGAGTAAAAGGAGATTCGTTTTTTTCATATAAACCTGTAATTATTTCGCCATTGTTTTCAAATGGAATATAATCTGATCCATAAGCATAAGATATTTCTGTATTTAAATTAGAATATAACTCAATACTATTTGCAAGTTTTTGAGTAGCAATTGCAGATTCTGAGTTATTAGAACTAGGATTGTTGTCTTCGTCCCTTTCGCAGGTAATAGTATTGTTATTCATTCCACTAATCCCACCAATTTGATCTATATTTAAAACAAGAGAAATATCTAAATTTTCTGGTATTACAGTATTGTTAACATAATATTGACTTCCAATTAACCCATTTTCCTCACCACTAAAATGGATGAATTTTATAGCGTATTCGGTATCTACATCTTTTAGAAGTCTTGCTAATTCTAAAATCAGCACAGTTCCAGATCCGTTATCATTTGCGCCAGGACCATTAATAGTGTCGAAATGACCGTCAATTATTAAATAGGTGTTTGGGTAGAGACTACCTTCCTTTGTAATTATTAAATTATTTGTTTCATTTCCTGAAACAGTAAATGATTGATCTATTATATTGGTGTATCCTAAATCTATATATCTCGATTTTATCCAATCTTTTGTTTCATTGTTTGCAGTTGTTCCAACTTCTTTAACTCCAAAGTCTTGAAAAGTATATAAATCATTTTCAAGATTGTCAAAAGAGACATTGTTTGAAACATCATTATAGAAATCATTAAAAATTTGGGCATTACAATTGTTAATAGGGAATAATAAAAGAAGCCCTAAAAAAGTGAATAAATATTTCATGTTTTTTTTATTGCGAATTTATTTGTTTAAATAATAGAAAACAAATAACATATTTCTTTAATATTTATAGATTCTTCGCTATCGCTCTGAATGACAATTTAGCGATTAAGCCACCTCAACAAACAAAACATCATCAGTTTTGTTCACTTTAGTAATTTCATACTTTGTAAGACCTTTGATCGTCTTATCCCATTTTTATTAGATAAACCTTATTAGATTAATACGTTGTTTTAAATTTTATTATCTTTAATAATTACTAACTAACAAACCAAATATTATGGGATTCTTCCGCCAACCTAGCTTTATTTTTTCTATTCTTTTTTTACTGTGTGTTCAAATAAATGCACAGGATTATTTCCTGAAAGACAAAGCACCTTTTGATCCTGCCATTCCTTCTCCTGAAGCTTTTTTAGGGTATCCAATTGGAGATCAGCATACGCGGCATGACCAAATTGTAGCCTACCTTATAAAATTAGCGGAACTTTCAAATAGAGCATCTATTACTTCCTATGGTGAAACAAATGAGCATCGAAAGTTGGTGATGCTAACAGTTTCTACTCCTGAGAATCTTCAAAACCTTCCGCAGTTAAAACAGCAACATTTGCAATTTGTAAATCCAAATGCTACCCCTACAAATTATGATGCCGTTCCTATCTTTATCAATTTGGGATATAGTGTGCATGGAAACGAACCCTCATCTTCCGAAGCAGCCTTACTAGCAGCATACACACTAGTAGCATCCAATAGTCCCGAAGTACAGAATTACTTAAATAATGCTGTTATTTTTATCGATCCAACCATCAATCCAGACGGGCGCGATAGACATACCCAATGGGCAAATCAGTATAAGGGTAATCCACTTGTAAGTGACAATATGGACGCTGAACACAACGAAGGATGGCCAAGAGGACGTACCAATCATTATTGGTTTGATTTGAATCGTGACTGGCTTTTAGCCATCAATCCGGAAAGTAGAGGGAAGTTAGCTTGGTATCATGAATGGTACCCGAATGTGGTTACAGATTTTCACGAGATGGGCACTAATAGTAGTTATTTTTTTGAGCCTATGAAACCCAACGCTTCATTAGATCCTATTATGCCTAAAGAGAATTATGAAGATTTGAACGATTTGTTCGCGCCTTATTTTTCAAACGCTTTGGACAATATCGGATCCTTATATTTTACAAAAGAAGCGTTTGATGGAACCTATCCTGGATACGGTTCTTCCTATCCAGATTTGCAAGGAGCACTAGCTTTGTTGTTTGAGCAAGCTAGCTCACGCGGACATCTACAAGAAACAGATTATGGAACTATTTCTTTTCCATTTACTATTCGGAATCAATACGTATCCAGCATCGCAACCATAAAAGCAGCTGTTGAGAATAAAGCAGTACTGCGAAAATATCAACAAGATTTTTTCAAAACAGCTATAAAACCGATTGCTAAAGGAAGTGCAAGTGCCTATGAATTTGGAGATGATTTTGATCAAAATCGAGTAAAAGCATTTATTGATAAGTTGTTAATTCATGAGATTAAGGTATATAAAAAAGGAAACAAATTTACA
>JADGEA010000297.1 GCA_016744615.1 Flavobacteriaceae bacterium | reverse complement strand
TATTGATATTCGTCAGGCATTGTACCATTTAGGGGAGATTACTGGGCAAGTATCTACTGATGATCTTTTGGGACATATATTTTCTAGTTTTTGTATTGGTAAATAAGCCATGATTATAAAAGCATAAAAAAACTAAGAAAAGCCAATGAAACCTCGCAATAGCGAGGTTTTTTTATGTCTCACAATTTTTTTAGTTTTCCGATTTTCTTCCCATTTTTATCACTGTTTCGTACCGATACGTAGGCAGTTTCAGAAGTGCCTAATTATAGATGGTGTGGAACTTAACATATAATTAATTATTGGTAAACTTTGTAAAATATCTTTCTTAATACATTAGTGTTAAACTTGTTAAATATTTACTTATCATTTACTTGGTTTACTTATCTATTTCGGAGTCACAACTAATAAAATGTATCTATTTACCTAATTCAACAATAGAAGAAAACACATAAACCAGTTACAATAAACACATTAGTGATGTAATATGCTAAGTTTACATTATTTACATTCTAGTACATAACACCTGATATACATCCTTTATTATTGTTATTGGGTTACATTGCCCATGACTCTAAGCCTCTAATATCTATCAAAAATTCTGATTTTCTTTTTAATGCCTCTAAAGATTTATTATTCCAGATTTTATTATTGCTAAAATCTAAATTTGGCACCAATGATATGCGTAATTCTTCTTCAAATCCTTTATCAAAAAAATCATGTAGCTCTCCCCAATAATTTATTATAATATCTTTACGTTTTTCAATAAAATCAGGAGTTGGTATTTTGTCACTTTTCTTACTGTTAATTGCATTTAAAGTAGGTAATAAATTCCAAATATCATTATTTAGGTAATGTGCAAAAGGAAGTACGTGATCAATATTCAAGTTGCTTTGAATCTCAATTCTTTTTCCACTCCAAACACAGTAGAGACTCTTCTTTTTATGATAATATTTTTTAACCTCAGCTACATCTCTAAAACTTTCGGGTTTAATAAATAGTTTTTGAAGTACTAGTTCTTTATCTACAGATATTAACCTATTTGCTCTAACAATAAAATCAGCCCAATTATTTATCACTGAATTTTCACCTCCTATAAAACCTCCAAAATATTTTAGAACTAGATAATAATCGGTAGGAATGCTAAAACTTCCAAAGTTTTCAATTAGTGAATCTGTTGTTACAATATCTGATTTTGATAAACGTTTCTTCTCTCTTTCCAATTTGTAGATAGAATACTCTCCTCCAGTAACAGATTTACCAATATACCTCATTGGCATTTTGGTAATAGTTTGATGTAAATCTTTTATCAATTCTATTAGAGTATTATTTACATCTGCACTTAACTTCTTCTTTTTATAATCGTTATAGAAATGTTCAAAATCACCAAATGTTTTATAGCTGTTTACCAACTCTACAAAATACTTTCTAAAAGAAATATTCTTACCCTTAATTAGTTTCTCTGGCTCTCCATTCTTTTGAGGTAAGAAAATATCAGAATCAATTAATGGATAGTAATACCAAAGCCACCTTTCAATTATCAATCCAGTTGGAATAACAACTCTATCCTTCAATATAATTATCTGTTGGTCGTAAAGCTTTATAATATCAATCGTAGCTCTCAATAAAGCGAACTTATAGCTGGTATCTTTAGAGTCTTGCTCTATTATCTTACTTACTTTAATAAAACTTTGAGTGTCTATTTTCATACTACGATCTTGTTTCCATTAAAAAAGAATACCAAGTAATTTCCCTTCCTGTTACATCCTGATTATCTATAACTTCATTGATAACAAAGTTATTGCTCTCAAATATATTTATCCAATCAGTTTTAGAAAAGTTCAAGAAAAATCGTTCATCATTTACATATGCCCTATCTCCCGAAACAGAAATATAGACTGGTGATTTAGGGAGTAAAACTTCATTAAGTTTTGCTAGTAAGATTTCTAAAACATTTTCTTCGAAGTGCATTAATGTTCCAATTGAATATGCCCCATCAAACTTATGTTTAAAATTTGGAAAGTTATCTGGTAGAATAGAATGAATTAACCTCCCATTAAGATCAGGGAAGTTTCTTATTGCTATATCAATCATTTTCTTAGAACCATCAATCCCTATAACATCAAAACCATTATCAGACATATAGTTCGCATCACGTCCAGAACCAGTACCAATTTCTAATAATTTATTTGCTCCTACTAAATAAATTGAAATAGATTTTTGAATTTTATTAAAATCAGTGTCGTTATATTTTTCACAGAGATTTTCAGCATTCTGATTGTAGTATTTAAGAGTATTTATTCTCACAGTATATTTTGTTTACCACAACAAAAATAGAAACTAATTAGGTAGGACAATAATAAATAGGAATAATATTCATAAATTTAAGTTACTCAATCATTCAAATATTTACTATGAAGCAAAAAAATGAATACTCACATCTTACAGCAAAAGAAAGAGATAAACTCTCATTTCCAATGAACTGGCTAAAGCAAAACAATTTTATTAAAGGTGAAATACTCGATTTTGGGTGTGGCTTTGGTTCTGACGCTAATTTGTTAATTGAAGATAATTATTCTGTGGATAAATATGATAGTTATTATTTTAATGATTATCCAAAAAGGAAGTATGATACAATTACATGTATTTATGTATTAAACGTAGTTGATATTTGGGAGCAAAGCGAAATCCTAATGTCAATAACCAACTTATTAAAACCTAATGGTAAAGCTTATTTTGTTGTAAGACGAGATATAAAAAAAGAGGGATTCAGAACTCATTTTATCCACAAAAAACAGACATATCAAACAAATGTAAAATTACCTTTTAATAGTATTTACAATAATGATTTCACAGAGATTTATGAATACCAGCATTATAAAAACAGAGAGGATATTCTTTTTGAAACAGCGTTAGCATATTCTTATATAAAAGATAATATAGTTTTTGTGAAAGCAAAATCAAATACTCATCGATTTTTAAATCTATCTATAAGTGAGCAGGTATCATGCTTATTGATTGCCAACAGAATAGAAAAAGAAATTAAACTACCTATGACTATCCTTGATGAATTTGAGTTACTTTAATACCATCCCATCATAGAATAATTCATTGATAAACTAGCAAAATATGCAACTCTCTGCATTTCAGTTTTAACATGTTTCTCTCAAGGTTAAAATATTTAGTGAAATATACTATAAAACTATAATTCATCATTTCCAAAAGTCGAATAGAAAATTAATAAATTTACTATTTCATGATAAAAACAATAATGAGAACATAATAAGTGTAACGTTTGTACCTGTAATTACGTTACAATTACTATATTTGCATAAACAGTAAATAGATAAATGAGTTTCACAGGTACAATAAAGGAAAATATAGCACAGTTTAAAGATGGATATGTATTCACATACAGTGATTTTAACATAGACCATAAAAATGAGAGTGCTCTAAAAGTTTCTTTATACCGATTAGTTAAATCAGGTAAAATAGTTAGATTCTCAAAAGGTCGTTTCTACAAACCTAAAAAAGGAATAATCGGCAACTTAA
>JADGEA010000296.1 GCA_016744615.1 Flavobacteriaceae bacterium | reverse complement strand
TCAAAGTGCTCATATCATCAATTTAAATTCTGTTCATGGCACAATAACCAATAATAAAGGTCAATTTGAAATTCCTGCAAAGGTAAATGACACTATATTCGTTTCTTATATTGGTTATCAATCTGTTAAGTTAAAAATAACGAATGACCTCTTAAAAGGAAATGAACTGGAAATTGCAATTCATGAAAAAATTGTCAATATAAATGAGATAACCATTAAGTCGCATAAACTTATTGGTGTTTTGGTTGTTGATGCTAAAAATGTACCTCAGAATTCCTATAGCAGAATTCATATCAATGGATTGCCACAAACCTATGAAGTAGGAAATGCTTATAACAGAAATTACAATTCAGGATTGGCTGCTATTTTTAATCCTGTTGATTTTTGGTATAATAAATTCGGTAAAAAGCCAAAAGAATTGAAAAGGTTAAAAAAAATGAAAGAGGGTGATCAGACGAGAAATATCATGGAGCAAAATTATAGTCGCGAAATTATGATGGACTATCTGGACATGAGCAGGAAAGAATTGAATGATCTCCTTACCGAATGTAATTATTCGGGAAGATTTATCAATAAAGCCAGTGATCTACAAATTATTGAAGCCGTTTTGGAGTGTTATGAGAACTATCGAGCTATCCAAAAAGGTGTTGTTAAAAAAGATATTATCCGCATTATGGATACGGTGTATTAATACTCTTATCTCTCACTATCAAAACAAACCCTACTCTTATCCCACAATAGGTTACCCGTGTGATTTATAATTGATCTGGTGGCTCTTTTCACAATGGTTAAAGTCTTCTGATCAATAATACTTAACTTCAAAAAAATAGAGCTAATTTAAATCGTAAAGCTGTTAGCTAATATTCAACTTTTTTACCTTGACCTTTTTAACATCCAATATCTCAAATTCTGAATTATTTGATACGTATTCAGGGACTATAGATTTCAATCTTCTTACAATATCTTTATTTACAATATCATCAATAGCTGTCAAGTTCTCAATTTTTCGCTTAATTTCCTTTACATTGATGTTTTCGGTTTTCGCAATTAAGATCTTCTTATTGTAAGTAGGAATTGTATTTTCTTCATTGGTCAAAAGCTCTTCATATAATTTTTCACCTGGTCGTAATCCTGAAATGTGAATGTCAATATCTTCAGGATACTTCATTCCACTTAAGTGGATCATCTTTTTAGCTAGGTCAAATATTTTAACTGATTCACCCATATCAAAAACATAGATCTCTCCTCCATTTCCCATCACTCCAGCTTCCAAAACCAGTTGACAAGCCTCTGGAATAGTCATAAAGAAACGTGTAATTTCTTTATGTGTTACGGTTAGAGGACCTCCAATTTCAATTTGTTTTTTAAATAATGGGATTACGGAACCATTAGATCCTAAGACATTTCCAAAACGCGTTGTAACAAATTTAGTTTTCCCTTCTATATTCAAACAGTTTGCATAAATTTCAGACACCCGTTTAGTTGCGCCCATCACATTTGTGGGATTTACCGCTTTATCTGTTGAAACCATAATGAATTTACCAACTTGATTCTCCAAAGCCAGATTCATTAACAAACCTGTTCCATAAATATTAACCCTTACTGCTTCATATGGATTGCTTTCCATCAAAGGAACATGCTTGTAGGCAGCAGCATGAAATAATAGATCAATTTTATATTTAGAAAATATTTCATTAAGCCGTTTGTTATTTCTAATATCAGCTAGCTCAATATCGAAATTTTTAATTTTATTCCTAACAAATTCCTGTTGCAAATCATACAGATCAGATTCTGCCTGATCCAAAAGAATTAATTTTTTATAATTATAATTACAAAGCTGGTGAGCAATTTCACTCCCTATGGAACCTGCAGCACCTGTAATCATAATTACTTTATCTTCAAATGCTTTTTGAAGTATTGGATTATCAATTTGAATTGGAGCTCTACCAAGAAGATCTTCAATTTTCACTTCCTTAATTTGCCCTACATTTAACTTTCCGTCGATCCATTGATCTACCGGAGGAACAATTTTTATAGTTACCGGAAATTTTGTTAAAATATCTACCTTTTCAAAAAGTGTAAATGGCTTTATATTTTGTATAGAAACTATTATTTCATTAATTTGATGCTTTTTGATAAACTTTTTATCAATTTTTTTTGGATCATATATTTTAATACGATTAAATTGTTTTCCGATTTTTAATCTGCTGTCATCTAAAAATCCTAAAATTTTATAATTGCCTTGCGAGCTGTTACTCAAAGTATTATATGTTAATAAACCTGAATCTCCTGCTCCATAGATCAATACATTTTTAGGCTTTTTATAACTGTTTACAATTCTGTTAAACAGATATTTAAAAATAAACCTACTGGAAATTAAAAAAATAATATTTAATAAATAATGAATAATGATAATTCCAAAAGGAATATACAAATTAGCATAAAAATCATATTTATTCAGTATTAAGGAACTTAGCAATAAAGTAACCATAATTAAAGAAACCGACCAGAATACATTCACAGCATCTTTTGTACCCGTATGCCTTACAATACCTTTAAATGAACCTATAATTAAAAAGCTAATAAAAGAAACTAGTCCCGCATAAGGCAACTGACTCAGAAAATCATGAGTACCAAAATTCATGGTGAAATTAAACCGAATCAAATAAGCAAGAAAGAAAGCCTGTAGACTAAGCGAAATATCAATCAATAAAACAATCCATCGAGAGGTATAAGTGGACTTATTTTTTAAATAAGATTTAATCATTTAATTAAGCTATTAAATTTAAACAAAGGTAGTGAAGTTTATTTATTTAAAATTTACAAAAATAATATTAGAAAACTTGATATTATTTAACTCTCCTCTTCCAAATAATTATAAGGATTAAGGTAGAGCACACGAAGGGGAAGTGGTTAATTTTGGCTGTGTATTGCAATCTTTATTCTTAATGAAAATATTTTGTCATCTATTTTCTTAACCACCCCGGCACTTTGTGCCACCCCTCCTTAAAAGAAGGGGAATTACCTTTTTTCAAAAGTATGCTTGCTTGTATACTATTTTTTTCTCCTCCTTTCAAGGAGGAGTACCCGAAGGGGGAGGTGGTTATTTTTTAAACGCAGATTTTATAGCATTTATTACTATTTCTGGTTGTTTGAATATCATTTTATTTTCAAATCTTAAAACAGATATATCATATTTCTTTAAAACAAAATCCCTCTCAAAATCTTTATTTTCTGATACAGGATTGTAATGAGCCTGACCATCCAATTCAATGACAAGTTTTTCACTTGGACAATAAAAATCGACTATAAAATTATCTATACTGTGTTGCCTTCTAAATTTTCTGCCTTCTAACTGCTTGTTTTTTATCATTATCCATAACCTAGTTTCTGCACTTGTTTGATTATTTCGAAGATCTTTTCTATAACCTTTTAGAAACTTATCATTATGTTTGGGCTTATTGGGCATTTAATTTAAATAAGGTGTTTTTATTTTTAAGGAAAGTATTTTATTGTTTACTAAATAACCACCCCGTATTCCTATTTTATAGGAATCCACCCCTCCTTAAAAGGAGGGGAATTACCTTTTTTCAAAAG
>JADGEA010000086.1 GCA_016744615.1 Flavobacteriaceae bacterium | reverse complement strand
AATAAAACAGAACAAAACATTGAAAAAAAGCGCAGTTTTAAACTTGCTCACTTTTTCAATTTTTAATAAAAGTTTACTCAAAATTAATCTCAGGATTTTAAAAGAGGGTTCGATTTTTCGGATCCTTTTTTTTATTTATAAAGAGTTCTCCTTTCTATTTAAAGTACTTAGCTAAAAAACATCTGTATTTTTTTTATCAACCAGAAAAAAATATAATAAATAAGAATTACTCTCGTTCTTATACCTGAATCCCTCCCTTTAACAATAATTTATTTAACAAGTAAATTAATCTGTACTAAAAAACATATTGCTATATATGAAAAAGTCAAAAAATCATGAATTATTGATCCATTCCCTTGAATTAAAAGTTTTTTTACTGGAGCTGGATAAAAACCTGTTAAAATTAAATATCGAAAAAGTAAAAACAAAAAAGTAATTAATTTAAAAGATGGATTGAAAATACGATATGATTTTCAATCCATCTTTTTTTATGCCTTATATTTTCAAAATAAAATTTTTAGTACATAATTTTCTTATGTATAAGAATATTATGTATATTTGTGTATGGCAAATCAAAAACTATACAAAGGATCACTACAAACCATCATTTTAAAATTATTGGAAGAACATGATAAAATGTACGGTTATGAAATCACCCAAAAGGTAAAAAAACTTACCAAAGGAGAACTCAAAATAACCGAAGGTGCTCTCTACCCTGCTCTACATAAAATGGAAGCCGAAGGATTGCTGGATGTTGAAATTGTAAACATTGGTAACCGAATGCGTAAATACTACAAACTTACTGAACAAGGCACCAAAGAAACTGCTAATAAACTTGCCGAACTGGAAGAGTTTATAAAAACCATGCAAACTATTGTGAATCCAAAATTAAGTTTAGGATGAAACTAAGTAAAGAACAAATAAAATATATTGATGATTATTTAATCGAAGGTGGAATTGAGTTTTGGGATATCCGTTTGGAATTAATTGATCATTTTGCGAGTAAATTAGAAAAACAAGATCAAGTTAATTTGACAAGAAACCTTTTAATAAGAGAGTTTGGCACTTCTGCTTCTTTGGGCAAAATACTTGAAATAAAAAGAAAAATCATCAATAAAAAATACAAAAAACTTTTTAATCAAGAAATTTTAAACTTCTTTAAACCTGTAAAAAACATACTGATTTTAACATTGCTTTTTTTTGTTTATTATCAGCTTTTTAAAAAATTAGATGCTAAATTATTTCTTAAATTAAGTATGGGTATTGCTCTTATTCCTCCAGTTATATCTGTGATATTTCAGATTTCTAACTGGATAAAAGGAAATATATCCATTTATTTAGCAACTGCATTGTTTTATTTTATGTTTTCTTTTTTAATATACAATGCGATAGCTCAATTAATGATTAATGATTCTTTTTTTGATATACCCCAACAAACTCAAAGCATCATTACTTTACTTTCATTGCCTCTTTACTTAGTTTGTATGTATTGTGGTTTTAAAGTTTATTATAAAACCTATAAAGAATATTCCAGAATTTATAAAGAACTCCAATCTATATGAAACTCACTTCCGAACATATCAACCAGCTTTATAAATTTACAAGTGCACATTTTGTAGAATGGTATGATCTGCAAACCGAACTGGTAGATCACCTTGCCAATGATATTGAAGATATTTGGGAAAGAGAACCTAATCTAAGTTTTGATCAGGCTAAAAACAAAGCCTTTAAAAAGTTTGGCGTTTTTGGGTTTGGTGATGTGATCGAAAAAAGACATAATGCATTATATAAACATTATTGGAAAATGGTATGGAATATTTTTAAGGATTATTTTAAATTACCTAAAGTTATTTTAACCATGTTAATAACCTTTATGATCTTTACAATTATTAATGCCCTAAATGATAAAAACATATTCATATACATTTACCTTGCAATACATATCATTCTTATTTTAAGCTTCTTAATTAGAGAACAAATCCAAATCAAAAGAAAAAATAAAATAACTGGTAAAAAATGGATGTTTGATAATATTATCACTTCCATGGGAGGTATCGGATTTCTACTGTATATCCCAATACAAGTTTTTGGTCGTTTTACTAATTTAAACTGGTCTTTAAAAAATCAAATTATTGTAGCGATTATTTTGGCATTATTTTCAATTTTAGCCTATATTTTAGTAAAAGTAATCCCTAAAGAAATGATAAAAAAAATGAGTAACCAATACCCCAAATACAAACTTTATAAAAAAGCATAAGCCTTTTCAATTTTATTTGTAATTTTAAGCCCTCTCAATTAGTAATGTTTTAAAAGGGTAAATAAATATTTTGAAAAAAATAATATACAATTTCATATTTTTTATCATCTTCTTTATTGTTATAAGTAGTTGTTCTACCAAGAAAGATACTTTTATCAGTAGAAACACGCATGCCATGAGTACAAAATACAATGTGCTATTTAATGGTAATAATGCCTTTAATGAGGCCAAAGAACAACTGGATGACACTTATGAAGATAATTTTTGGGAACGTCTACCGATTGAACCTCTAAAGATTGAAGAAGAGGAAATTATCCCCATGCCTGGGCAAACCATAACCCAATCAACCGAAGTTCAAGGATTTGATAAAGCAGAAGAAAAAGCGGTAAAGGCTATTCAAAAACACTCTATGGTTATTGATGAATTTGAAAGAAATAAACAAATAGATGAAGCTTATTTATTATTAGGCAAATCGAGATATTATTCTCAAAGATTCATCCCTGCTCTGGAAGCTTTTACTTTTGCCATTAACAAATATCCAAATGCAAATTTATTTAATGAAACAAGAATATGGAAAGCCAAAACCCATGTGCGTTTACAAAATGAAGAACTGTCCATAAGAACACTGGACCTGGTTTTAAAAAGTATTGAACTATCTGAGGAAGAGTATGAAAAAGCACATACTGCCATGGCAATGGCTTACACATTATTAGATAGTACCCCTCAGGTTATCAATCACCTTAAAAGATCAACATTATACTTTACCGATAGAAATCAAAGTGCGAGAAACTTATTTATTCTAGGTCAGATCTATAGAGAAGAGAAACATATAGACTCATCTAACATGGTTTTTGAAAACCTTGCATTAATGAAAAAGATACCCCGAAAATATAAAGTTCACGCTACTCTTGAAAGAGCAAAAAATTATAATGCTGCAGACAGTACAGACCTTACTATTTATGCACTTCGCTCATTGATCGAAGATAGAGATAATCGCCCATACCTGGATGAATTATACTATCAGGCTGGGTTGATCTCTCAAAAAAGAGAGAGTCTTGCATTTGCCTATGATTTTTATGAAAAATCGATTCGTCATAACACAAAAAAACCTTTTCAAAAAAGCTTATCGTATGAAAAGTTAGGAAATCTACATTTTGATGATACAAAATTTGAATTAGCTGGTGCCTATTACGACAGTGTTTTACAAATTAAAGAACTAGATCAAAATTCAAAACGGATTCGTAAAATTATTCGTAAAAGAGAAAGCCTGAATGATGTAATTTTCTATGAAAATATTGTTTACAGAAACGACAGTATCTTACATATTGCAGATATGACTGAAGTGCAACAAAAAGAATATTTTCAGGCTTATGTAGAAGATCTCAAAGCAAAAGATGAGGCAGAAAAATTAAAAAATGAAATTGCCGCAATGAATTCCGGCAACGGCTTGACAGACAATTTATCAAAAAATCAAATTACAGATAACAGTGGTAAGTTCTATTTTTACAATGTTCAACTGGTGGGGCTAGGTAAACAGCAATTCAAGAACAGGTATGGCAACCGACCTTTAAGAGATTTTTGGATTTTATCACAAGGCGGTGGTGGATTCTCAACAAACCTTGATAAAAAAACAAATGAAGATGAAATAGATAATGATTCAAGATATGATATTGCTCATTATATAGACAAAATACCAACCAGTGAAGAAGCACTGGACAGCATCAAATCTCAACGAAATAATGCCTATTATAATTTAGGATTGATCTATAAAGAACAATTTAAAGAATATGAAATGGCTGTTATTGATTTTGAGAATTTTCTAAACAATAACCCAAAGCCAAATCTCATACTTCCAACCAAGTATCATTTGTATAAAACTTATGCTAATTTTAACACCGTATTGAGCAATAAATACAGAGATGAAATCGTTAATAACTATTCGGATTCTCGATATGCACAAATCATAATGAGTCCGAAAAGTATAACTAGTTTTGAAAATAGCGAAGATAGCCCGGAAAAGATATATAAAAATGCATATATCTGTTATGTAGAATACGATTATTATTGGGCTTTAAACGATGTAAATGAAGCTATTGAAAAATTCAAAGGTCTTGAGATCGAAGCAAAATTTGAATTATTAAAAGCATTTTTATTATTTAGGACAAAAGGAGATACTGCGTTTAGAGAAAAATTGAATTTTGTAATTATAAATTATCCAAACACTGAAGAAAGTGAACACGCTAAATCGGTTTTGGAAAAGTTAAACAAAAGCAAGGAAAAAGTAAATAATTAAGGGGGATATAAATATTTATAAATCATGTTTAGTGAAAAAAAGGGAACACCAAAACCAATAGGAGAAAGAAATATTATTGCTAAAAATACAACGCTTGTTGGTGATCTTACATCAGACGGAGATTTTAGAGTAGATGGGAAAATTGAAGGAACCATCAAAACTACAGGAAGGGTTGTAATTGGAAAAGAGGGGACAGTAAACGGAAATATTGAATGTTTAAATGCAGATGTGGAGGGAACGTTTTCAGGTAATTTAAATGTTGAAGAAGTTTTATCACTAAAAAGCACTGCTGTTATTAGTGGAGATGTGGTCTTAGGTAAACTTTCGGTTGAACCCGGAGCTACTTTTAATGCAACTTGTGCCATGAAAGGTTCTGTTAAAATCGTTAAAGATGGAGAACAAAAAACCAAAAAAACAGCTTAACAAATACATCCGTTTAACGGGTATTGGATTACAAATGGGCATCACAATTTATTTAGCTGCTTATTTAGGTAAGTGGTTGGATGTGAAATATCCAAATGAAAATAATTTATATACCATTGTACTTACTCTTGCTGGTGTTGCAATTTCATTTTATAGTTTATTGCAACAAATTAAGAATATCAATAATTAGTGGTAGATATGACATCAGTTACAAAATTCATCATTACTCTTTTTGCAAGTTTGGCTATTGTTTTTGCATTACACGTTACTGTTTTACACTTTAAGGAACAACCTCCATTTCAGGATAAAATAATAGAAGCTTATGTCGTTAATTTTTTAATGGCAACCGGAATTTATATTGGATTATTTTTATTCAGAAAAAAATACGCTGAGCAATTAGGATTTCTTTATTTAGGAGGTAGTTTTATCAAATTTATTCTGTTTTTTATCTTTTTTTATCCGTTCTACAAAGCAGATGGACAACTGACCACAAGTGAATTTATGGCATTTTTTATACCCTATGCTATTAGTCTGATTTTTGAAACGTTAGGGGTTATAAAATTTCTTAAAAAATAGTTTTATTATTTATATTCTTTCCAAATAAAATATTACATTTGCAGCAATTTTTAAGCCATTATAATAAGTTTATTATGCAAAGTAAGTTTTTAATAAAACTCCTTACAATTACACTTTTAGTTTTCAGTTTAAATGCAAAAGCACAGCATGAAGATCACGAAGGCTCATCTGAGCAAGTTGATATAAAATCTGAAATCAAAAAAGATATTGATCACCATATCAAAGATTCTCATAGTTTTACTTTTTTTAGCGATAGTGAAACAGGCAGTCACTTTGGTTTTCCTCTTCCAGTAATTTTATGGGATGATGGCTTGCAAATGTTTATGTCATCTAAATTTCACCACGGTGAAACTCTTGCCGAAAATAATGGTAATTACTATAAACTTTACCATAGCAAAATATACAGAACAGATGCTGCTGGAACAATTGAATATGACGAGCACCATCACCCAAGCAATGTAAGACCAATAGATTTTTCGATCACAAAAAATGTTTTTATGATCATAGTTACAGGACTTTTAATGCTATGGTTATTTGGTGGAATGGCAAAATCCTTTAAAAAAGGACCGATTGCTAAGGGCATAGCAGGAAGACTTTTAGAACCAATCATTATTTATATTAGAGATGATATTGCTATCCCTAATATTGGCGAGAAGAAACACACAAAATACATGCCATTTTTATTAACTGTATTCTTTTTTGTATTGTTTTTAAATTTATTCGGTTTGACTCCATTAGGGATAAATGTAACCGGTAATATTACCATTACTTTTGCTTTAGCATTACTTGTTTTTTTTATCACTCAATTTTCTGGAAACAAAAACTATTGGAAACACATATTCTGGATGCCGGGAGTACCAGTTCTGATGAAAATAATATTAGCCCCTATTGAATTATTAGGGGTATTAATTAAACCTTTTGCCTTGATGATTCGTTTGTATGCAAACATCATGGCGGGTCATATTGTATTGATGAGTTTAGTAGGTTTAATTTTTGTATTCCAAAACTGGATTGGTAGTGGATTATCATTTATGTTATCCTTTGCTATTTCAATGATTGAACTATTAGTTGCATTCTTACAAGCTTATATTTTTACCATGCTTTCAGCCCTTTATTTTGGCTTTGCAGTGGAAGAACATGAGCATGAAGAAGCACATTAGTATTTTTTAATAAATGAATGTTTAATTTTTAATTATATATATTATGGAGATTCCAGCTATTGTAGGTGCAGGATTAGTAGTAATTGGTGCCGGTATCGGTATCGGTAGAATTGGTGGTTCAGCAATGGACGCTATTGCTCGTCAACCTGAAGCTACAGGTAAAATTCAAACAGCGATGCTAATTGCAGCAGCGCTAATTGAAGGTATTGGTTTTGCTGCATTATTTGCAGTTTAACAAACACAAACAACAATTGTAACGGTTGGTTACAATTGTTGTTTTAAATAAAAAATAAAAATTATAAAATTATATCATGGAAAAATTATATAACGATTTTTCATTTGGACTTTTTTTCTGGCAATCATTGCTTTTTCTTTTATTGCTTTGGTTATTGAAGAAATATGCTTGGAAGCCCATATTAGATGCTTTAAATGACAGGGAAGAAGGCATTCAAAACGCCTTAGATGAAGCAGATAGAGCCCGTCAGGAAATGGCTGAACTTAAGTCAAGTAATGATCAGATCTTAAAAGAAGCGCGAGCAGAAAGAGATGCATTATTAAAAGATGCCCGAAAAGTGAAAGATCAAATGATAACGGAAGCCAAAGATGAGGCAACTCTTCAGGCAAATAAGATCATTGAGCAGGCGAAGGTTACAATTCATCAAGAAAAAATTTCTGCAATAGATGAATTAAAAAATAAAGTGGCTGAGTGGTCGGTAGAAATTGCTGAAAAAGTTATCAAAGAAGAATTATCTAACAAAAACAAACAAGTAAAATTGATTGAAAAAATGTTAGATGACGCTACTTTAAATTAAAAAAATGAAAGGAACAAGAGCTGCATTACGTTACGCAAAAGCAACACTAGACCTTGCAAAAGAAAAAGGCTTAGCTGATAAAGTTAATAACGATTTGTTATTGATCAACAAAACTATATCTGAAAATTCAGAATTATTAGAAATGTTGAATAATCCAATCATCAAATCAAATACAAAGAAATCAGCCTTAGACCAGATATTTGCTAAACATACTGAGGAAATCACAATGGATCTGATCAATTTATTAATTGAGAATAAAAGATTGGTACTATTACCTTTGGTTGCAAGAGAATATTTAATCCTTTACAATGATTTAAAAGGTGTTGAAGTTGCCAGCGTAACTTCTGCGATACCTTTAACTAAAGATATAGAGGCTAAAATATTAAAAAAGGTAAAGCAAATATCCGATAAGAAAATTACCCTAAAAAATATCATTGATCCATCTATCATTGGTGGGTTCATATTAAGAGTTGGCGATAAGCAATTTGATTCAAGTGTTTCAAATCAATTAGATTCGCTTTTATCAAATTTTAAGGATAATCATTATATATCTAAAATAAACTAAGATAATTACAAAAGAATGGCAACAATAAAACCAGCTGAGGTTTCAGCTATCTTAAAAGAACAACTTTCCGGTTTTAAAACAAAAACTTCATTAGACGAAGTTGGAACTGTTTTAGAAATTGGTGATGGTATTGCACGAATCTACGGATTACAAAATGTACAATACGGTGAATTGGTAGAATTTGGAGGAGGACTTGAAGGAATAGTTCTTAACCTGGAAGAAGATAATGTAGGTGTAGTACTTTTAGGTCATGCTACAGATATTAGAGAAGGTTCCACCGTTAAACGTTCAAACCGAATTGCTTCTATCAAAGTTGGTGAAGGAATTGTTGGTCGTGTAATCAATACACTTGGAACTCCAATTGATGGTAAAGGATCTATTGAAGGGAAAACCTTTGAAATGCCAATTGAACGTAAAGCACCTGGTGTTCTTTTTCGTGAACCGGTAACCGAGCCACTACAAACGGGTTTAAAAGCAGTTGACGCAATGATCCCTATTGGTAGAGGTCAGCGTGAATTGATTATTGGTGACCGTCAAACGGGTAAATCAACAGTTGCCTTAGATACTATTCTTAACCAAAAAGAATTTTATGATGCAGGAGAACCTGTTTATTGTATCTATGTTGCTATTGGCCAAAAAGGTTCAACAGTTGCAGCAATTGCAAAAATGTTTGAAGAAAAAGGAGCTTTAGCATATACAACCATTGTTGCTGCGAATGCCTCAGATGCCGCTGCTATGCAAGTTTATGCCCCAATGGCAGGAGCTGCAATAGGAGAATATTTTAGAGATTCTGGTAGACCAGCTTTGATTGTATATGATGATCTTTCAAAACAAGCTGTAGCTTACCGTGAAATTTCATTGTTATTAAGAAGGCCTCCGGGACGTGAAGCATATCCTGGTGATGTGTTTTATTTACACTCAAGACTATTAGAACGAGCTGCAAAAGTGATCAATGATGATGCGATTGCACAAAAGATGAATGATGTACCAGATTCAATAAAAGATAAAATTAAGGGTGGTGGCTCATTAACTGCATTACCAATTATAGAAACACAGGCTGGTGATGTTTCTGCTTATATTCCAACCAATGTAATTTCGATTACAGATGGTCAGATCTTTTTAGATGGTGATCTATTCAACTCTGGTGTTCGTCCTGCAATTAACGTAGGTATTTCGGTATCACGTGTTGGAGGTAATGCACAGATCAAATCTATGAAAAAAGTAGCAGGAACTTTAAAATTAGACCAAGCACAATATCGTGAATTAGAAGCTTTTGCAAAATTTGGATCTGATTTAGATGCAGCTACATTAAGTGTTATTGAAAAAGGTAAACGTAATGTTGAGATCTTAAAACAAGCTCAAAATGATCCTTTTAAAGTGGAAGATCAGGTTGCGATTATTTATGCAGGCTCTAAAAACCTATTAAAAGATGTACCGGTTGACAAAATAAAAGAATTTGAAATTGAATTTTTAGATTTCTTTAAAAACAAGCACCAGGATGTATTACAAGATTTAAAATCAGGTAAATTGACCGATGCTGCAATTGCAACAATTGAACAAGTTGCAAAAGATCTATCTAGTAAATATAATTTATAATTAAACTCCTCTCTCTTGGAGAGTTTGGGTTAGGCTTATGGCAAATTTAAAAGAAATACGTAACAGAATTTCCTCCATTGGATCAACCATGCAGATTACCAGTGCCATGAAAATGGTATCGGCTGCTAAGTTGAAAAAGGCACAAGATGCAATTACGCACATGCGTCCTTTCTCCAATAAATTGACGGAGCTGTTACAAAACCTAAGTGCTACTTTAGATGCTGATGATGGAGGTGTTTATACACAGCAAAGAATTGTAAAAAAAGTATTACTCGTTGCAATTACTTCTAATCGTGGATTATGTGGAGGATTTAACTCTGCTATTATTAAAGAGGTTAAACATATTGCTGCCACTAAATACATAGGAAAAGAAGTTAGCGTATTAACAATTGGAAAAAAAGGTAATGATATTTTAAGTAAAGAATTTGATATCTATGCAGACAAAGGTGAGGTTTTTGATGATCTTAACTTTGTAAATGTTGCTGCAATTGCAGAAGACCTGATGGATCAGTTTGTAAATAATAAATTTGATATTATTGAAATTGTTTACAACCGATTTAAGAATGCTGCGACTCAAATTATAACCGAAGAACAATTCTTACCAATTTTACCACCAGATACAGAAGATCTTAAAACACCTGACTATATTTTTGAACCTTCCAAACGAGAAATTGTAGAAGGTTTAATTCCAAAATCTTTAAAAACACAACTTTTTAAAGCGGTTAGAGATTCATTTGCTTCTGAGCATGGTGCCCGTATGACTGCAATGCATAAAGCAACGGACAATGCTACTGAATTGAGAGATGAATTGTTATTGATCTATAATAAAGCCCGTCAGGCAGCAATTACCAATGAAATTTTAGAAATTGTTGGAGGGGCTGAAGCACTGAAAGGATAATTCGACGTAGTGAAACGAAGTCAAATTATTCAAAAGAAGCTGAGGCACTGAAAGGATTAAAAAAATACTATTTTATATTACAAAAAACTCCAAATTTAACTTTGGAGTTTTTTTATGGATATTAGTTTACACCTTAAATTTCAATTACATTTATAGGTTTACCTTTTAAAAACTTCTCTAAATTAGAAACAGCAATATTCATTAGTCGTTCCCTTGCTTCTTTTGGTGCCCATGCAATATGTGGTGTAATGATACAATTTTTAGCCTGTAATAATGGATTGTCTTTTTTTATTGGCTCTGCCGAAACAACATCAACTCCTGCTCCACCTATTTTACCCGAATTTAAAGCATTTTTCAAGTCTTCTTCTACAATTAATGGTCCACGAGATGTATTGATGATCATCACTCCATCTTTCATTCTTTCAATACTATTTTTATTAATAAGACCTTCCGTATTTTCAGTCAAAGGGCAATGTAAACTAATAATATCTGATTCTGACAATAGTGTTTCCAGATCTACATTTTTAAAACTATCAGTTTCCAGTTCAAGGTATTTTTTATTACTATAGACCATCACTTTCATACCAAATGCCTGAGCAATTTTTACTGTTGCCTGACCTATTCTTCCAAATCCAATAATACCTAGAGTTTTACCGTTGAGTTCAATTAAAGGAGTTTTTGTAAAAGAAAAATCTATGGAGTTTATCCATTCCCCACCTTTAACAGCTGCATGATGTATTCCTACCTGATTTGTCAATTCCAAAATCAATGCAAATGTAAACTGAGCAACAGCATCCGTACTATAAGCCGGTACATTTGTAACTGTAATTCCTAAATCATTAGCCGTTGCTATATCTACAACATTATAACCAGTTGCCAACACACCAATGTATTTTACTTTTGGTACATTAACCAAAACATCTTTGGTTAGTAATGTTTTATTCGTGAAAATTATTTCAGCATCTCCAATTGCCTCAATTACTTTTTCAGAATCATTAACTGTACGATCCAGTACTTTTAGATCTCCTAATTTTTCCAACCCTTTCCAATTCAGATCACCGGGGTTTAGTGTATAACCATCAAGAATAACTATCTTCATATTTCTTATTTTTCTAACCTTCATTAAATTGGAAGGCTTTTTTATTCATTTTAAATATCACTCAGTTCATGTCTAAAAATAACAATTCAGAAGATTAAATACCAATATCTTTATTGTTTTTTACTAATTTATTTTAAATGTTAAATACTTGAATTACAAACCACCGTAAACTACAAAATGTACATTTTATTTTATGTTTTAGATGGGTAGCAAACAAGTAATCTTTATTATAAATAGCGATGGTAGATCAAAATGAGCTTTAAAGCTATTAAATACCGTGGATTTGATATTGAAAAAAATACATCTTCAAGATACTAATCGAATCAGGAAACTTATACTCTTGGTGATGGTTGATTTTGTTTGGTACTACAGCGTCAGAATACATTTACACAATAATATCAAACCGATTATAATTAAAAAACACGGGACAAAAGCCAAAAGTATATTCAAATATGAGCTTTCTTTTGTCTCAAGTATCTTATTAAATTCTGAGAATAAAGACAATACAAGAATATTTAAATTTTTGTTATGTACTTAAAACTTTTTTATACGTAATATTAGTATTCCCTATTTTACAGGCACCCAAAAAGTTTCTTTTGCATTTGGGTCGTTCGGATTATAATCAGATTCCATAATTTGAAAATGCGGACGCTCATCCAATTTAAATTTAGATCTGGGTAACCAGATTCCATAAATGTACTGGGTTGTTTTAAAAACATCTTTAGCTGTACCATAGTGTGTAAATACAGCATATTTTCCTCCCATAATGATCAATGATTCCATACCATCTGGTATTTCATAGTGATCAATTACCTCAACAGCTGCCCAGTTTGCAAATATGGTGTACTTCGTAAAATTTTCAAATTTAAGTTTTGGATCATAAATTTGAATGCTAAGGTAATTACTATCCAACTTATTTTGAATTTCATTAAGCCTGGGCATGAACTTTTTCCAGAGTTCTTTGTTTATATTATCATTTAAAGAAGCTATTTTTTTACACCCTACCAATCTCTTTTCAGATATATCAATTATTCTAACACTATCCTTCATATCGCACTCAACTTATTTCAATTTTCCTCAAGCTTTTTTACCATAAAAACATCATAAATTTTACAAATACTATTTTCATGATAAATTAATTCGGGAGATATGTAAGAAATAAGTATAAATGGGTTATTCAAATTATCACAAATTTTAACTTCGTTTTTTACGTAATAAAAACCCATGACTATTTATAAACGACCAAGATAAATTGCACAAATCACTCAACAGGTGTCAAAACAAGCTTATCTCCACTGTTTTCAATTTCCTCCTTATTTAACAACATCTTTACAAATTCGCCTTTTAAATACTTTTGTGCCTGATCTTTATAATGTTTGCTAAATACATTGCCTGACTGCCCTGTTGGAAGGATAGCAACGCTATTTTCAACATCACTAAAATCAATAATTCTTCTTGTTGATGGACCATGCCCTACTTCATATAATCCGGTTTTATTAATGGCGAACCCTTGATTATTCAACACTTCATTTGTTCCATCAGTTTCAAACGGACCCACGTTAAAAAAACTTCGCAAAGAAGCTACCTTATCAAAAACATGTTTATGTGTTACTGAAAGTGCCTTATTCCATTCCCATTTCTCAGGATTATCACCAAACTGGTCTTCTAAAGCAGTAATTACTTCATGAAATGATTTTGTAAAAACTTCATGTCTATCTTCCTTGATGTTTTTTGTTTTAATATCATCCCACCAAACTGATTTTCTGTTATGGATTTGTTTTGCAATTTGACGCTTATACAAATGTGTTTTTAAAAACTGTTCAAAATCTTCTTCTCCCATCTCATCAACAAAAGTGTTTTTAATAAACAGCCATAAGAATTTGGTATATATAGTTGGAGCGATTCCATTTACTTTAAATTCACCATTCCATTCCTCTAATATTTTTATTGCTTTTTTCTCATTGTCTGATAAATTGACTTTTGACAGATCTTTAATAATTATTGGTATTAAACCTGGAATAACAGATGATTGTACATCATTAATCATCTCTTTCATATCATTTTTGGTGAAATCATTCTTAGGTTCTAAAAGATCAACAATTCTTTTAGCTCTGTCCTCTGATAAATAATAACCAGGATATAAACGACCTTCAATTTTACCAGGTTGATTATTTGCAGAATAAACATAATTCCATTTCGGATTTACAGCCTGTGGGTTTTGTGAAAACCCCAAATATTCCAATGGATTATCTTTATCGTTCGCTCCATCTAAAATAAATTTAGTATTGATATTATTCTTCCTTCTATACAACTTTGCTGATGCAAACCATGCAATATTATCTTTGGCATCACCATACATAAGATTCAATCCTGGTGCAATAATTTTTGCTGCTCCCTTTTTAAAATCTGAAAGTGACTTGGCATGTGATATTTCATATGATGCCTCTAACATTTCATTATCCAGTTTCGTATAGATCCAATCCATAGCAATATTTTTATCTGTTTCAATTGCATCAATAAAATCATTCATTATTGGGCCATGCTTGCCTGTCTTTACCTCTATTACCACATCATCTGCATCTTTTACTTTTATTATTTCTTTTCGAGTTTTATAGGTCTGTGTTTCCGCTTCTCTATAAAAATCAATATCATCATTCTCAAACATAGTAATTCCATAAGCATACTCATGATTATGCCCCAACAAAGCGAATGGAGTAAGTGCAAGATTAAATCCATAAATTTCAAAATCGGGAGTAACAATATGTGATTGATACCATACAGCTGGTTGTGAAAAACCTATATGGGGATCATTTGCAAAAATTACTTTTTTATTTTTAGTTTTCTTTGCTCCTACCACCCAACTATTACTCCCAATAAACGGTGGCACAATTGAATTGTCCATTATTTTATTTACTAACCCAGAAATATTATTTGCAACTTTTTTTTGGCTATTACTATTTTTAATTATCTCTGTTTTAGGATTGATATCTATAGCGAGGTCATTGAGATAAACATTCCCCAATTTATTTTTTAGATTTGTTAAAAAAGGATCCGTTTTATGTGCCTGAGCAAATCCAAAACTCATGTACCCAAATACATTATAAATATCTTTGATCGTATACTTTTCTTTTTCAATTCCTATCAACCTGAATTCAATAGGAGTTGAACCTTTTTCAATAAACTGATTGATGCCATCAAGATATGCATGGGTTAATATAAATGCCTGTGAGCTCGTATCCAATTTACGAATAGCCTTTTCAGCAGATCTTTCAATTCCAGTTCCTCTAAAAAATTTATCTGTATCCACCATATCTTCACCAAACAATTCTGATAATCTTCCTGCTGCAATTCGTCTGACAAGTTCCATTTGCCATAGCCGATCCTGTGCATGAACATAGCCTAATGCAACATAAGCATCATGTTGATTTTGTGCATATATATGAGGCACACCAAAATCATCAAAATACACATTTACTTTCTGCTCCAGACTGTTTAATTGCAGATCACCACTGTAAACAGGCTTATTTTTTTGCTTAAAGAACCATCCTCCCAACAAGATCAACACTATAAGAACAATTAAGAATTTAACTATTTTCTTTAACATAAAACTGTATATTTTAATCCAACATATATTTAACATGGTAAATATACATAAACTACATGTGAAAATATATACGAAAAAAACCTCCATAAAATGGAGGTCTAAAAAATGATTTTTTTAATTAGTAGATGTTAAAACTCTATTTCACCTTTACGGATTGGAACGGTTTGTAAAGTAAAATCTTTACCTCCCCACAGATTTCCTTCATCATCAGTTTTACTGTAGTCATAAGCCCAACGATGTACTTCCGGGATTTCACCTGGCCAGTTCCCATGAATATGTTCTACAGGGGTTGTCCATTCCAGAGTATTTCCTTTCCATGGATTTTGAACTGCTTTTTGTCCTTTTTTGATACTAAAGAAAAAGTTAGCTAAAAATATCAATTGAGCAAGACCTCCAACAATGGCAAAGGCAGTAATTACCTGATTGATTTGTAATAGATCATCAAATATAGGGAAAGCAGAATTGCTATAATATCTTCGTGGAAGTCCCGCCAGACCAATAAAGTGCATCGGAAAGAAAACCCCATAAGCTGAAATTGCTGTGATCCAGAAATGTAAATAGCCCATATCTTTACTCATCATTCTTCCGTACATTTTTGGAAACCAGTGGTAGACTCCGGCAAACATTCCAAAAAGAGCAGAAATACCCATCACCAAATGAAAGTGAGCAACCACGAACATGGTATCATGCACATTTATATCCAGAGCGCTATCACCTAAGATCAACCCAGTTAAACCTCCAGTTATAAAAGTAGAAACCATTCCTATAGAAAATAGCATTGCAGGATTTAACTGCAAATTTCCTTTCCATAATGTGGTAATATAATTAAATGCTTTTACGGCAGACGGAATCGCAATCAATAAGGTTGTAAATGTAAATACCGATCCTAAAAATGGATTCATTCCGGTAACGAACATATGGTGACCCCAAACAATTGTAGATAAAAATGCAATTGCCATAATAGATCCTATCATTGCTCTGTAACCAAATATTGGCTTTCGAGAATTTGTAGAGATCACTTCAGATGTAATACCTAATGCAGGCAACAATATGATATAAACTTCCGGATGGCCTAAGAACCAGAATAAATGTTCAAACAAAATTGGTGATCCTCCTTTATAGTGTAATACTTCTCCTTGTATAAAAATATCTGATAAGTAAAACGAAGTTCCAAAACTACGATCAAATATCAATAACAATGCAGCAGATAATAAAACCGGAAATGAAACAACTCCAATAATTGCTGTGACCAAAAATGCCCAGATCGTTAGTGGCAATCGTGTCATTTTCATTCCTTTGGTTCTTAAATTTAGAATAGTCACGATATAATTTAAAGATCCTAGTAAAGATGAAGCAATAAAAATTGCCATAGATACCAACCATAAAGTCATTCCTAATCCTGAACCCGACATTGCTTGTGGTAAGGCACTTAATGGTGGATAAATTGTCCATCCGGCGGAAGCCATCCCTGTATGAACAAAAATAGAAAGGAACATGATCAAACTGGACAAGAAAAACAACCAGTAAGAAATCATATTTAAAAACCCTGAAGCCATATCACGAGCTCCTATTTGTAATGGTATCAATAAATTACTAAAGGTCCCACTTAAACCAGCTGTTAGCACAAAAAACACCATAATCGTACCGTGAATGGTAACAAGCCCCATGTACATATCAGGTGTCATGATACCATCTTCTCCTCCTTTTCCTAAAAATGCCTCAATGATCGTAAAACTTGTATCGGGATAAGCAAGCTGTAATCTGAATAACATAGACATAAAGCCTCCTATAACTCCCATAAATATACCAGTGATCAAATATTGCTTGGCAATCATTTTATGATCCTGACTAAAAATATATTTTGTCATAAATGTTTCATTATGATGTTGGTGATCTGACATTAGTATAAATTATTTTTTTAGTTGTTCTTTCTATTGTATTACCTGTGCAAGAGTTTTTTGTTGA
>JADGEA010000085.1 GCA_016744615.1 Flavobacteriaceae bacterium | reverse complement strand
TACCTAAAAATATTGAGGCCGTTTTCGCTCCGATTCTAAATCCTGCTAATTAGTAAAACTTTTCCTTATGAAAACGGATCTAAAACTATTAAAGCTAACTATTGTGTAAAGTATATATAGTGTTTATATTCTTATATGTTCTGTTCATTCTATTCCTTGCTACCACTGCCTTTTGAGTCAAAAATTATATCAAATGGACTCTTTGTTTTTGCAAGAATGCTATGTTAAACAATTATAAATCAAAATCTATATTGATTTAAATTAAGATTTTCCTTACTTACAAATATAATCCTTTTAGCAAAACAAAATTATTTTTCTATTAATAAATTGACATATAATTATCTTGTATTTCAGTGGTATATCTAAATAGGGCAGGAGGAACCAGGATTGAATTTATAGTGGATATGTGAAATGGGGTAAAATCTTGATGATTATTTTTGTTTCAGTTGATATTCTCCCTCAAATTCTTCCAGCATGGCTTTCATTTTCTGAATACTTCAACTTCCTTAATGGACATAGGTTTCTTTTTGTTGCCAAGAAGCCGTTTTCCATCATTTGTAATAAGGTAATCTTCTTCATTTCTAATGCCACCAAAGTTTCTAAATTTGTTAATTTCATCATAATTGAGAAATTCCATGAATTTTTTCTCTGCTCGCCATTGGTCTGTAAGTTCAGGTATAAAATATATTCCAGGCTCAATGGTTAATACAAAACCCGGTTCTAACGCTCTGCCCAGTCTTAACGATCTTAGTCCAAACTGTTTGCTTTTTGGTTCTCCGCCATAACCTACGAATTCTTCGCCAAGGTTTTCCATATCATGGATGTCGAGTCCCATCATATGACCTGTTCCACAAGGAAAAAACAATGCGTGAGCACCTGCCTCAACAGCACTTTCAGTATCTCCTTTCATAAGCCCCATACTTTTTAAGCCATCTGCAATGGTAAGGCAAGCAGCACGATGAACCTCTTTATATGCAATACCAGGTTTTAAAGCGTTTACGCTGGCATAATGCGATTTTAACACCAGATTATAGATATCTTTTTGCAAGTTGCTAAATGTTTGTCCTACAGGGAAAGTGCTTGAAAGATCACCGGCATAACCCATAGAAGTTTCTGCACCGCAATCAAGAAGAAACAGTTGACCCTCCTTAACAATATTGCCATGATAGTGATTGTGTAGCGTTTGACCGTTTATAGTGGCTATGGTGGGAAATGAAATTTCGCCTCCTGTTGCACGTGCTATTTTTTCTATTTCTACTACTACATCTAATTCACTCATGCCTGGTTTGAGCATCTTCATGGCTGCAATATGCATTTCAATGGTGGTGTCAACCCCTTTTTCAATTTCCACAAGCTCTTCTGCCGTTTTATAATTCCGTTGCGAAACTATAGCTGTTATTAATTTTGTTGAGGCTGTTGTTTTAATCTCTTGTGCTGAAAGCCCCGTCATATCCATGAGTTTTAAGATATTTTTTGATCGGTATTGAGGTAAGAAATGAACGGTCTCCTTTCGTTTTTTAGCCTGACTTACGTAATTGAATAAATCATTTATGCTTCCGGTATATTCAACACCACATGAAGCAGCCAATTCTTGTATGGAGGGCTGTTTTCCCATCCATACAAAATCTTCTAGGGTATAGTCATCTCCATAAATCGATATGTTACCATTTGCAGTATCTAATAATGCAAATAAACCAGGTCGTGATAATCCAAAATAATATAAAAACGTACTGTCTTGTCTAAAATGATAAGGATTATCAGTATAGTTCATCGGGCTTTCTTCGTTTCCTGGTAACAGGATGATTCCAGAATTAACATTCTTTACTAATTCTTGCTGTCTTTTTGTGTAGGTTTCTCTGCTAAACATATGTCTGATTTTAAAATAATTTATTTAGGTTTTGTTTATTTTTTTCCTTTCCATAGGAGAAATTTTTATAGAAATCCATTTTTCTAAGGTTGCAATAAACTTCTTTTGTTCAGTGGTTGTCATTGATTTTACTTTTGTATTACCATGATGTTTCCCTTTTAAAATAAACCATTCAGAATCTACATTTTCATTGGTAGGTACTGCACTTGCAGACCATGTATCATTCCCTTCATAGATATAGATGAATTTATTACCATTGGTCTTTAGCCAAAGATTAACATCATTTAAAAGTTGACCATCAAATGTATCGGTCATTTCAAAAGGATAAAAAAGAGCCATCAGATTTGAGCCTGTTGGTAAGTCAATTAAATACTCTTTGAATTCATTAGTTTCATACCCATAATACCCCATTTCAGTGGCAGATTGATAGTAGTGAGAACTTAATTGTTGGATTGTATTATCACTAAAAAATGAGATGTTAGAAACAGCAATAAAATGTTTCGCTATTTCTTCAATAGTTGATTCAATACATTTTTCTTGTGCTTGGATATGAAGCGAAATAATTAAAAACAGAAGTAAAAATATGTATTTTTTCAAAATAGTGATTAAACCGTTTATAACGAAATTACACATTTTTATTCAATTTTTAAGGTTAGGATTAAAATTACTTATCAGTATATTTTGTAGAGGATATATTTAATTCAATAAACCTCAAAAAAGCCTTTAATTTATAACTTTTTAGGCTGTTATTTCACACTTTATTGTAATATATTTTTAATGCTTCATCAATATTATCAATTACTTTTAGGGCTAATATTGATTTCCTTCACTGAAAAAAAATAAATAGGACTATTCTTATAACGCACTGAAAAATCAATGTTTTTAGATCAATTATTTAGCGCTTATTCTATTAAAAATCAGATGTATATCATGTGCTAAAAAAATAATTACTTTTATTTCTGTTTTATAAACTCAAATTCAGTAAAGAAGAAATCAGGGTTTGGAACATCTATATGTAGCTTCTCTACGTTGCCATTTTTATCCAGATCAAACCATAGTTTGCCTTCTGGTAGTGATGATAAATTTGTATCAAATCTAAAAGTAAATATCTGATGGTTCCAGTGTTTTAATTCAGCCTTAAAAATGGGTGATTTTTCCATAGAAAAATATAATTTTCCATTTTTGGAATAAACCTTTACATTACCATACATTGTCTCTGTGTAAACACCAGTATATTCTTTATAATCAAGATGTTTATTGTTGAGTTTTCCTCGTAGATTTTCATTTTTTACAGTTTTGACTATTGAGATACTATCTTGCTTTTGCTTATAGTTTAAATAATTATGACTCCAGTCTTTACCATTAGTTTTATTAGCTAAAAGTACATCCAAAGTTTTATACATCATTGCACTTGGTGCCCAGCTTAAATTATTTGTTAAAATGATAATTCCAATATTCTTTTCAGGAACAAACGTTGATTTGGAGATCATTCCATCATAACCACCTCCATGTCCAATAATTTTATAACCCTGGTAATCCTGAATGGACCATCCTAATCCGTAGGCTTTGAAATTTATTTTTTCATCATTTTTATTCACATTAAAATTGATATATGGTGTCGTTAATTTATTAAAAGTTCTTTCACTAAAATACTTTTTACCGTTGAGAGTTCCTTTATTCAGGTTTAATTGTAGCCATTTTGAATAATCATTTACTGAAGAGATCAAAGCTCCTGCCGGAGCAATATTGTCCCAGTTCACCCATTTTAATTCTATATTCTTTCCATTTTCATAAAAATAGGGAGTTGCAATATTTTTTACTTTCTTAATCTGATTTGTAGAAACAAGTGTCCGATTCATTTTTAATGGAGTTAAAAAATGATCAGTAACATACTTAGCCCATGACAAATTGGTTGTTTTTTCAATAACCATTCCGGCAGCCAAAAAACTAATATTGGAGTAGCCAAATCTAGTTCTGAAATCGTATTTAGGCTTTAAATATTGCTGTGCAGATATGATCTCTTCCGGAGTTTTGGTTGTTGCATACCATAGTAAATCTCCACTAAAAGTTTTTAATCCATTGCGATGACAAAGCAAATCTTCAATGGTTTCATTTTGTGTGGTGTAATCATTATAGAGTTTATAATAAGGCAGATGATCAATTACTTTATCAGAGAAATTTAATTTCTTTTCTTCTGCTAATTGTCCGATAGCAGTTGCAGTAAATGCTTTTGAATTAGAAGCTATTGCAAACAAAGTATTGCCATCAACTTTTGTTTTTTTAGCAATATTAGCATAACCATAACCCTTGCTAAAAATAATAGAATCTCCTGTGGTAATAGCAATTGCCATTCCTGGGATGTTCCATTCATCTAAAGTTTTTTGATAATATTTATCCAGAATTTCAAGTTGTTCATTGGTTTGACCAAATAAAGAACTTATAAATAGGAGGGTAAACAAAAAGGATTTTATATTTTTCATTTTTAAGGAAATTAAGTTCCTAAAATTAATGATTTTTCTTTATAATTTATACTTTTTTAAATAATGAAAAAATTAAGTGCAAAAATGTTTACTTTTTCTATTTTTAGACACTTAGTTTTGTTACACATCTTTATGAATTTTTGGAAAAGTATAAATTATGAAAAAATATATTTTATTAATTGTTGTTTTAGCTCAAACTGTTATTGTTTTAGCTGATAGTTTAAATGATCCGCTTGAAGACGCTAAAAAAATTGCTCTTGGAGCAAATAAAATGATTTTAGTTGATTTTTATGCAGATTGGTGTGGTCCATGTAAAAAGATGGACATAGAATCTTGGAATAAGGAGGAAGTAAAAGAGATTTCTTCAAACTATATTTTTGTTAAGATTGATATTGATCAATATAGAAGTATTGCTCAAAATTTTGGAATTAAAAGTATTCCATATGTATTTATTTTAGATCCAAATGGTGAAGTAGTTCATAAAAGTTTAGGTTATCTAAATAAAAGTGAACTTATGAAAATGTTGAAAAAATACGCTTTAAACCTAAAGTATCTTCAAACCTCGTATATCATAAATTATAAAAAGGAAACTATCAACTCAAATATAAGGTTAGCAAAAAAACAACAGGAATTTTCGATATTGTTAGATAAAGAAATAAGAAGAGACATTCTGTTATTGTCTAGAACTTATTTGTCAAAAGCTGAGAAGTTGTTAAAAAAAGATAAAAACCCTGCTTATTCTCAAAAAGTAAAATTACTTTATTTACATGGCTATTTAATAAACGGTAACTATGATAAAGTAAGTAAAAAATTAAAAAAAGGTTTTAAAAAAGATGATATATCCGAAACAAACAAGGCTTTGTATTGTTTTTTAAACTATATGGTTTTTAACCATGATATGAAAAAAGGAGAGGCAAATCAATGGCTTACAGCGTTAAAAGAACAAAAAAGTAATAAAACATTTCTAAAAGAGATCAAATTACTTGCTGCAAAGGATTAATCATATATCAAATATTTCTTTCTTACTTTTTTAAACTTTTCAATATCTTTTTGCCAAGTAGCTCTTATTTCTTTTGCATTCATACCAGATTCAATTTGTTGCTGCAATTTTAAATTTCCTGCATGGATGGTAAATGTTTTTCCAAAGAATTTTTGATTCTTAGGTGTTTTATGATAAGCATCAACGATAGCTGAAACGTCTACTTTACTTAATTTTGTAGTTTTCGAAAGATCTACACCATAACACAATTCTCCTTTAAATTTAGGGTTTTTCGAACCGAAATTGGGTTGAGGTGTATAGTTAAAGTCTATTTTTGGAAAAAATGGAGCGCCATATCTTTGAAACTGAAACTCTGTTCCTCTTCCTGCATTGATGATTGTTCCTTCAAAAAATCCAAGTCCGGGATATAAGTTAATTGATTTATCATTTGGTAGATTTGGTGAAGGTCGGATTGGTAAGTGATATGCAAGATCATGTGTATAGTTTTTTAAAGGGATAACTGTTAGATCACATTGAATTCCGCTTTTTAACCATTTTTCACCATTTACCATTTTAGCATATTCTCCAATGGTCATTCCGTAAACCAATGGTATAGGGTGCATACCTAGAAAAGATTTATGCTCTGTTTGTAGCATTGGGCCATCCACAAAATGACCATTTGGATTTGGTCTGTCAAGCACGATTATAGGTATATTATTTTCGGCAGCAGCCTCCATCATATTACTCATGGTTGATATATACGTGTAAAAACGAACTCCAACATCCTGAATATCAAAAACTATAATATCAATACCTTCTAACATCTTAGGAGTTGCTTTTCTTGTTTTTCCATGTAATGAAAGAATTGGTAAGCCTGTTTTTACATCCACATCATCCACAATATGTTCGCCGGCATCTGCTTTACCTCTAAAACCGTGTTCCGGAGCAAAAACTTTTACAATATTTATATGATGTAATAATAAGGTGTCAACTAAATGAACAAAACGACTTTTAACTTCAATTACACTTGTTTGATTAGCAACAACTGCCACTTTTTTATTTTTTAGTAATGGCAAATATTTTTCTGTTTGATTTGCAGCTGTGATGATTGGGTTTGTTTTTGCCTTTGTGACAATACTTGCAATTTGGGTATTTATTTTATTTTTATTCTCTTTACAGGAAATTACTCCTAGTATAAAAATAAAGACCAATAATTTAGATACTAAAATATAATACTTACTTTTGGGCTGGATTAAATATTTCATAGACTTTGAATTTCGAATTTTTTATTGCAAACCGGATAATAGCTGCAAAGAAACGCAAAAATAGTATATCTTCTCCTATTATAAAAATTTCCATTTTGGCAATTGCTATTGGTGTAATTGTGATGCTGTTTTCGGTTGCAACCGGAGTTGGTTTGCAAAAGAAGATTAAAGAGAAAATATCAGGGTTTAATGGGGATATTCAGATAAGTAAATTTGATGCAAATAACTCAAAAGTAACCATTAATCCTGTTAGTAAAGTTCAGGATTTTTATCCAGATTTTTCACAAGTACCCAACGTTAAAAAGGTTCAAGTTTATGCAACAAAAGCAGGGATTATTAGAACGCCAAATGAGTTTGAAGGAATTATATTAAAAGGAGTTGATCGTGATTATGATTGGGCATTTTTCAAAGAATATCTTGTTGCAGGTGACATTCCAAAGATTAATGAAAAGATCTCTAATGAAGTATTGATCTCTGATATTACTGCCAAACGTTTAAAATTAAAGGTTGGTGATACCTTTCATATGTTTTTTGTGAAAGACAATCCCAACAAAGCACCCAATTCACGTAAATTTATGGTTTCAGGTGTTTATAACTCTGGTTTTGAAGAGTTTGATGAAAGTCTTTTGATTGGTGATATCAGACATATCCAAAGAATTAACAAATGGAAAAAAGAGGAGGTTGGTGGTTTTGAAGTCTTTATTGATGATTTTGATGAACTACGTAAAACAGGATTTGAAGTATACAATCATATTGATCCATCCTTAAATGCATATACGATATCTGAAAAATTCCCTGCGATATTTGAATGGTTAAAACTATTTGATACCAATATTGTAGTAATTATTGGTATCATGATCTTAATTGCCGGAATTAATATGATTACTGCATTGCTAGTTTTGATTCTGGAACGCACACAAATGATCGGAATTTTAAAAGCAATGGGTAGTAACAACTGGAGCATTCGAAAAATATTTTTATACAATGCTGCATATCTAATTGGTAGAGGTTTGTTATGGGGTAATATTATAGGAATTGGTTTGCTATTGATCCAAAAACACTTTGGTGTTATTTCGCTAAATCCTGAAACTTATTATGTCAATCAGGCTCCGGTATATTTAAGTTTTACACATGTAATTTTGATAAATGTAGGAACACTAATCTTATGTTTGGCTATGTTGATTATTCCTTCCATTATTGTTAGTAAAATAAGTCCGGTAAAAGCAATAAAATTTGATTAAATTTGCAAACTGTTAATTTTTTTAGAATTGACAATTATAAAGGTTTTAGATAAAAAAAATACATTTACAATGAAATACGATATTATTATTATTGGTAGTGGGCCAGGAGGTTATGTTACAGCAATTAGAGCTTCGCAACTTGGATTTAAAGTTGCAGTAGTTGAAAAAGAAAATCTTGGTGGAATTTGCCTTAACTGGGGATGTATTCCTACCAAAGCATTGTTAAAAAGTGCGCAGGTTTATGAATATTTAAAACATGTTGATGCTTATGGTTTAAAGGCTAAAGAAATTGATAAAGATTTTTCTGCAATAGTAAAACGTAGCCGTGGTGTTGCTGAAGGAATGAGTAAGGGCGTTCAGTTTTTATTGAAAAAGAATAAAGTAGATGTAATTGATGGTTTTGGAAAAATCAAAGCAGGTAAAAAAGTTGAAGTAACTGCAGCAGATGATAAGGTTACAGAATATAGTGCAGATCATATTATTATAGCAACTGGTGCACGTTCACGCGAATTACCTTTTTTACCAATTGATGGTAAAAAAGTAATAGGTTACCGTGAGGCAATGACTTTGGAAAAACAACCCAAAAGTATGATCATTGTAGGTTCAGGAGCAATTGGTGTTGAGTTTGCCTATTTTTATAATTCTATGGGAACTCAGGTTACTATTGTTGAATTCTTACCAAATGTAGTGCCATTAGAAGATATTGATGTATCAAAACAATTTAATCGTTCCTTAAAAAAATCAAAAATTAAGGTAATGACCAGTTCAAGTGTTACCAAAGTAGATACTTCAGGTGATGGTGTAAAGGCAACTGTTGAAACCAAAAAAGGAGAACAAATATTAGAGGCTGATATTATTTTATCGGCAGTAGGTATCAAATCAAATATTGAAAACATAGGGCTGGAAGATGTTGGTATTGTTACCGATAAAGATAAGATTTTAGTAAATGACTTTTATCAAACCAATTTACCAGGTTATTATGCTATTGGTGATGTTGTTCCCGGACCTGCTTTGGCGCATGTTGCTTCTGCAGAGGGTATCACTTGCGTGGAAAAAATTGCAGGTTTAAATACAGAAACTATTGATTATGGGAATATTCCGGGCTGTACTTATGCGAGCCCTGAAATTGCCAGTGTAGGTTTAACTGAAGCTCAGGCAATAGAAAAAGGATACGAGATCAAAGTTGGTAAATTTCCGTTTTCTGCATCTGGTAAAGCATCTGCTGCCGGAGCAAAAGAAGGATTTGTAAAAGTGATTTTTGATGCAAAATATGGTGAATGGTTAGGTTGTCATATGATTGGAGCAGGGGTAACGGATATGATCGCAGAAGCTGTTTTAGGCAGAAAATTAGAAACTACAGGTCATGAAGTATTAAAAGCAATTCATCCACACCCTACAATGAGTGAAGCAGTGATGGAAGCTGTAGCAGCTGCTTATGATGAGGTAATACATCTTTAGTTTAAAAATTAAACACTCACGGGTGACTTCAAGTCTCTCCGTGAGTGTTTTAACTAGGAACCGCAACTCCCCAATAATTAAAACTAGCAGGTTTCCACCCAGGAAGGTACATGGTTTCCAGTTCAATAATTTCAAAACCATTACTGGTTATCAATTCTGGAATTTTTTTGTTTAGGTTGCATCCGCCACCAACTCTTTTCCATACAGGGTTTATAGTGTTTTGCCATATTTTTATAGAGTTATCTGGTGCTATACCATGTTCACAAAAAAGCAATTTACCATTGGGTTTTAGCAATCTTTTTATTTCATCAAAGGCTTTTTTTGTGTCTTTTATAGTGCATAAAGTATAGGTAATTACAATGGTATCAAATTGTTTACTTTTTAAAGGGATTTCTTCGGCGAAAGCCTTAAGAAATTTAAAATCAAAATCTAACTGTTTAATGTCAAATGGTTTAAGATTCCAAATTTCTTCTGAAGGATCAATAGCTGTTAAGCTTTTTACTTTATTAGAGTCGTAAAAAGGGAGATTTAACCCAGATCCAATTCCAATTTCAAGTACTTTCCCTTTTGCTTTTGGAATAATTTTTTCTCTTTGCTTTCGGCTGGGGCTACCATTACATGCCCAGTGAACAACTTTTGGCAATATATATTTATCGTACAGGTTCAAGAGTAAATTATTTTAGCATAAAAATAGATTAAATCGATTGATATCGAATGTATTTTTAATCACCTATAAGAAATATTTATACAAAAATAAAAACTATCAATTACGATTATATCAAATACACCTTAATTGGATATAAATTTGCATTGTAAATAATTATAAACATTAAATTGAAAATAAGATGGAAGCACAAGAGAATGAAAACCCAACGGTAATGCCAAGAATAGGAGATATAGCTCCTGATTTTACGGCTAAAACAACAAAAGGAGATATAACATTACATGATTTTGCTAAAGATAAATGGATTGTTTTGTTTTCACATCCAGCAGATTTCACTCCTGTTTGTACTACAGAAATGAGTGGATTTGCCTTAAGAAAAGATGAATTTACGGCATTAAATACTGAATTGTTGGGATTGAGCATTGATAGTATTCATGCGCATTTAGGATGGGTAAATAATGTAAGAGAAAAGACAGGCGTATATTTTGATTTTCCTATCATTGCTGATATTGATATGAAAGTGTCAAAATTATATGGCATGTTGCAGCCAAATGAAAGTGAAACAGCTGCGGTGAGGGCAGTGTTCTTTATTGATCCTGCTAAGAAGATTAGATTGGTAATGTACTATCCACTAAATGTTGGAAGAAATATGAATGAGATTCTAAGAGCATTGGAGGCTTTGCAAACATCTGATAAATATGGGGTTGCTATGCCACTAGATTGGAAAAAAGGAGATAAGGTAATTATTCCTCCACCAAAAAATTTAGATGAAATGAATGATAGATTGAATGATGATTCTTGTGAAAGAACCGATTTTTATCTATGTAAGAAAGAATTATAATAACAATAAATAATTTCTATAAGTGTATAAATATTAGGAATATCTTAACTGAATAATTACTTCTTTTATTTGTATTTTTGTAGTAATCAATTAGTAATTAAAAACAAAAATAAAATGGCCGTATTAGTAGGTAAAAAAGCACCAAAATTCACTGCACAGGCAGTAGTTGATGGAGGGAAGTTTGTTGAAGAATTTTCATTAGACCAATATTTAGGAAAAAAACATGTAGTCTTTTTCTTTTATCCAAAGGATTTCACATTTGTTTGTCCAACTGAATTACACGCTTTTCAGGAAAAATTAGGTGAATTTGAAAAAAGAGGAACTGTTGTTGTTGCATGTTCTACAGATACTGAACAATCGCACTGGGGTTGGTTACAAGTAGGAAAAAATGAAGGTGGTATTAAAGGAGTAACCTATCCGATAGTTGCCGATACCAATAAAACTATTTCAAAAAATTATGATGTTTTAACAGGTGATTTCTTTTATGATGAAGATGATCAGTTACAGGCAGATGGTGAATTAATTGCATACCGTGGTTTGTTCTTAATTGATAAAGATGGTATTGTACGTCATCAGGTTGTTAATGATCTTCCGTTAGGTAGAAATGTAGATGAAGCCTTAAGAATGGTAGATGCACTGCAATTTAATGAAGAAAACGGTGAAGCATGTCCTGCTAACTGGAATTCAGATAAAGATGGTTTGCAGGCAACACATGAAGGTGTAGCAGATTATTTATCTTCTCATTAATTAGTCAATCAAATTTTAAAAACTCTCATCGTAGTATGAGGGTTTTTTTTGTAAATTTGACAAACAACAAAAACCAAATTAATAATCTAAAAAATATTTAAATTATGACTAAAATAACGTTACAAGGAAACGGAATAAAAACAGTTGGCAAATTACCTAAAGTGGGTAAAAAAGCACCAGGTTTTAAGCTGGTAGGGAATGATCTATCTGTATCAAAATTAAAAGATTTTAAGGGTAAAAAAGTATTGTTGAATATTACGCCAAGTTTAGATACTGGTGTTTGTGCAGCATCATTAAGAAAATTTAATGAAGAAGGTGCTAAATTAGAAAATACAATAGTGATTAATGTATCGAAAGATCTTCCATTTGCACAGGCTCGTTTTTGTGGTGCAGAGGGTATTGAAAATGCAATTACTTTAAGTGATTTTCAAACCAAAAAATTTGGTAAGAAATACGGTGTTACTATTAAAACTGGACCTATGAAAGGTTTGCTTTCAAGAGCTGTAGTTGCCATTGATGAGAATGGAAAAGTGATTTATACACAACAGGTTCCTGAAATTGTGGAGGAGCCAAATTACGAAGCTGCGTTAGAAGCTTTGAAATAGATTTTTATCAATTTAAAGCTGCGTTAGAAGCTTTGAAATAAGTCTTAAATAAATTCATGAAAAATCCGGAGGATAGTTTTCTTAAAGGAAGATTAAAGAGTCTGAAATTTGCTTTAAGAGGTGCCTGGTTGTTAATTACAACAGAGCATAGTATTATGGTTCAGTTTTCTATCGGAATATTAATTTCAATTCTGGGATTTTTCATGAATTTATCTCCCACTGAATGGATGTTTCAATTACTTGCTATAGGTATGGTTTTGGTAGCCGAATCACTTAATACCGGGATTGAAAAATTATGTGATTTTGTACATCCTGATTATCATAATAAAATTGGTTTTATCAAAGATATATCTGCTGGAGCTGCAACGTTTGCAGCTATAATCGCAATTATCATCGGACTGATTATTTACTTGCCAAAATTTAACTAAAATCATAAATTTAAAGGTTTCAATAACATGAAAATGTTTCATTTGAAACCCAAATTATTTATGTATTTTTGTGGTCTATGGCAAAAAAGAAGAGAACAACTGCCAAACCCAGGCAGAAAAAGAAAAAAAATAATAGCATTATATCTTTTTTTAAAAGCAAGCAAACTCATTTGGTTTTTGGTGTTTTTATATTAAGCAGTGCTATCTTTTTGCTTATATCTTTCTATTCATTTTTGCAACACTGGAAAGAAGATCAAAGTCAGCTTCAAAATTTCTCTGATAGAACAATAGTTGTTCATAATTTATTGGGAAAATTAGGTGCAAATTTAAGCCATTTCTTTATGTATAAAGGATTTGGTATTGCTACATTTATTTTGCCAATTTTATTATTTTTTACCGGACTATATATCATTTTAAGTATACCACTTAAACAGATGAGTAAATACTGGATTAATGGTATACTGGCTATGATTTGGTTTTCAATAGTATTTGCCGTTTTTATTCTAGAAAACACATTGTTTGCAGGAACAATTGGATTTGAAGTAAATGAGTTTATGCAAATTTATATGGGTAAAATTGGTGTAATACTTCTTCTTTTTCTTACACTTCTTATATTTATTATTTCAAAGTTTAAGATTACACCAGAAAAAATAAAGAATATTATATCTAAAGGAAAAGGTAAAAAACAAAATTCTATTCTTGATGATGTGACCAATGAAGGGTATATCACTGAAGCAATTCATGAAAAATCAAATAAAGAATTAGAGTTAGATCTTGACCCAATTGTTGAATTGACAGCGGAAAATTTTATCTCTGAAAAAGAAGAAATAAGTACTAAACCAATTGAAATTGTTGCCCCTGTTGAAGAAGAATTAGAGATTGAGGTAGAGAAACCTGTTGATGAGGAGCATATGGTTGATAACCTTTCCAACACACTGGTTAAGGATTTTGGTGAATTTGACCCAACTTTAGAGTTGGCAAATTATAAATTTCCTGAATTAAGTATATTGAAAGATTACAGTAATGAGAATATAACCATTGATAAACAGGAACTTGAGAACAATAAGAATAAAATTGTTGAGACTTTAAATAATTATAAAATTGGTATTTCAAGTATAAAAGCAACAATTGGTCCAACGGTAACCTTATACGAAATTGTTCCAAATGCGGGAGTGAGGATTTCAAAAATAAAAAATTTAGAGGATGATATAGCGCTTTCTTTAGCGGCTCTTGGGATAAGAATTATTGCTCCAATTCCCGGGAAAGGAACTATTGGTATAGAGGTGCCTAATAAAAAGTCTTCTATAGTATCAATGAAATCGGTATTATCTTCACAAAAATTTCAGAATACAAAAATGGATTTGCCATTGGCCCTTGGTAAAACCATTTCGAATGAGACCTTTATAGTTGATCTTGCCAAGATGCCTCACCTGCTTATGGCTGGAGCTACAGGACAAGGAAAATCGGTTGGTTTAAATGCTGTTTTAGCATCGTTGATCTACAAAAAACATCCGGCAGAAATTAAATTTGTTCTTGTTGATCCAAAAAAGGTTGAGCTTACTTTATTCAATAAAATTGAAAGACATTATCTGGCAAAATTGCCCGATACGGAAGATGCAATCATTACAGATACTACTGCTGTTATCAATACCTTAAATTCATTATGTATTGAAATGGATAACAGATATGATTTGTTAAAAAATGCATTTGTTAGAAATATCAAAGAGTATAACGCTAAATTTAAGTCGAGGAAATTAAATCCTGAAAACGGTCACCGTTTTTTACCTTATATTGTGTTGGTAATTGACGAATTTGCTGATTTGATCATGACAGCAGGAAAAGAGATAGAAACTCCAATTGCCAGGCTGGCACAGTTGGCACGTGCAATAGGTATTCATTTGATCGTTGCAACACAACGCCCGTCTGTTAATGTGATTACAGGTATCATAAAAGCAAATTTTCCTACAAGGGTAGCATTTAGAGTGACATCGAAAATTGATTCCAGAACGATTTTAGATGCACAGGGGGCTGATCAATTGATAGGAAAAGGAGATATGTTAATTTCTACAGGAAGTAGTGATTTGGTTAGATTGCAATGTGCGTTTATTGATACGCCTGAAGTTGAAAAACTAACTGATTATATAGGTTCACAACGTGCATATGCAAGTGCATATATGCTTCCTGAGTATGTGGGTGAAGAAGGTGCTTCAACTGTAGATATAGATATAGCCGACAGAGATAAATTGTTTGAAGAGGCTGCTCAACTGATAGTCACCTCTCAACAAGGCTCGGCATCATTATTGCAGAGAAAATTAAAACTGGGGTATAACCGGGCGGGTAGAATAATTGATCAGTTGGAATCAGCCGGAATTGTAGGTCCGTTTGAGGGAAGCAAGGCACGGCAGGTATTGGTGCCAGATATAATTTCTTTAAGACAATTTTTAGATGGTGAGTCTGAAGTTTAAAAATGAAAATGGTTTTGTATATTGTTGAAAACCAAAATAACATGAATTAATAATAAAAAAATGAAAAGAATAATATTTACTGTTTTTATAGTTTTAATCTCTTTAAATTCTTTTTCACAAAGTGGAGGAGAAGCAAAAAAAATATTGGATGAGGTTTCTCAAAAGATGAGTTCTTACAAAAATATTTTTATTGATTTTGATTATGTTCTTGATAATGAAGAAGAAGATGTAAGACAAGAGCTTAGTGGTGATGTGCTTTTACAAGGAGAAAAATATAAGGTTAATCTATTTGGATCAACACAAATTTTTGATGGTAATAAAACGTACACCATCATCCCCGAGAATGAAGAAGTAAATGTGTCAAATGCCGATATTGATGATAAGAATTTGGTTACGCCTTCAAAATTCTATTCCTTTTATAAAAGTGGTTATTCTTTTTATATGGGGAAAAAAAAGAAGATCAAAGGTAAAAACATCCAATTTGTAAAGTTGGTTCCTATGGATTCTAATTCAGAAGTAAACTCTGTTTTGGTTGGTGTTGATCTTAGTTCCATGCATATCTATAAGGTAATTGAAAATGGTAAAAATGGAACCAATACAATTCTTACGGCCAAAAAGATCAAAACAAATCAAGATCTAGCTTCAAATTTATTCACATTTGATAAGAGTAAATATGAAAAAATGGGTTTTTTTATAAATGATTAACCTTTTAAAACATCACTTAGCTGAATGAAAATCTTAAATAAATACATACTTAAGAATTTTCTTGCGCCTTTTTTGGCAACATTTTTAATAATTCTTTTTGTTCTTATCATGCAGGCATTATGGCTGCAGTTTGATAAAATAGCAGGAAAGGGAATTGATATTGTTATCATATTTAAGTTTTTGGGGTACATTGCTTTGATGATGGTTCCCACAGCCTTGCCAATTGCAATTTTATTGTCCTCCATTATGGCATTGGGAAATCTTTCTGAAAATTATGAATTTGCAGCAATTAAATCGGCTGGCATTTCATTACAGCGGTTGATAAGGCCATTGGTTATTTTGATGTTTGTTCTGAGTAGTTTGAATTTTTTATTTTTGAATTATATATTCCCATACGCTTCATTAAAGTCGAAGAATTTGATTTATAATATGAAAATGAAAGAACCTGGTTTGGCTTTAGTTGCCGGAACTTTTAATACAGAGATTCCAGGTTATAGCATCAAGTTTAAAGAAAAGTATGGGCCTGAAAATAATTTTTTAAAAGATGTTTTGATTTATGAAATTAAATCTAATAGTGTTAATAATAAGGTGATTACTGCTGAGAAAGGTGAAATTGTTTCAGAAGAAGGAAGCAGATATCTTACTCTGGTTTTAGAAAATGGTTTTTATAATGAAGAAATAATAAATAGAAAGAGCACTAGAAAACAACGGGATAAAGTACCCGCCATCAAGGCACATTTTGATAGGTATAAAATAAATATTGATGTGTCTAGCATCGGTAATTTTGATCCGGATGATGTAAAGTATAAATCAGGTAAAGAAATGCTTAGTTTGAATCAATTGCAGTATTATGTAGATTCACTTGATGAGCCCTTTCATAAATTCGTTGAAAACAGGGCAATTAGAATGTATAAAGTATTAAGAGGTAATAAGCTTGTAAAAGATACTATTGCAAAATATAATCTAAAAACAGATGTGCTGGCTAATTTTAATGATGAAGATAAAAGTTTGATCATCAGTAATGCTACTACATTTGTTTCCAGTAATCTGGATAATATATCAAGTTTTAAAGAAACTTTAATGAATAAACAGAAAATAATAAATGCCTATGATACAGAGTATCACAAAAGGCTAGCTTTTTCTGTAGCATGTTTGGTTCTGTTCTTTATTGGTACACCATTGGGGTCAATTATTAGAAAAGGTGGTTTTGGTTTACCAATGATCATGGCAATAATTATTTTTGTAATTTATTTTTTTATATCCACTCTTGGGAAAAATATGGCAGAATCAAATACAATTTCTCCATTTCTTGGAGGTTGGTTAGCATCTATTGTTTTGTTGCCATTTGGTGTGTTTTTAATGATCAGGGCAACAAAAGACAAAGGGATTTTTAATGTGGATGCTTTTATGCAGCCGATTACAAATTTCTTCAAAAAAATATTTAAAATTGATAATAATAAATCATAGTTAAAAAATGGAAACGATAAATAAAACAACAATTCAGCTAAATACCATTGAAGAAGCTATTGAAGATGTGAAAAATGGAAAATTGATCATTGTTGT
>JADGEA010000084.1 GCA_016744615.1 Flavobacteriaceae bacterium | reverse complement strand
GACTCTCACTGTCATAAAAGCAAATATTCACGGGGTGATTATTTTCATAACGGTTATTTACCCCGTGAATTGGACTTGGTAAAAAATAATCATCGGGTGACTAATAACCGCAACGGTTATAGTCATCCGATGAATGGTTTTAAAATAATATCTAATGACTTTTACTCACCGGGGAAATCTGTTCACATCGGTTAAATTTAACCGGTGAGTTAAATAATAATGAAATTTAGTGATCAATAAAAAAAGCTCAATTTCAAGTTAACCAACCATCCTTTGAGCTTAATCTGTTGTTTGCTTTGTGAAAACACTACATTTTCACGATACTTCAAATATATATAACCTATTTGATATAGAAAAGAATTTTAACATTATAACCAAAAAAAAGGCGAGATATAAATCCCACCTTAAATGTTTTCACAACGGAATAATCCTTATTGTGAATTGATTTCAAAATTGTGTATCAAATATAATGTTTTTTAAGCGTAAAAAGATGATGATTATCAGTTTACTAGAAAAAAGTTTTAAGTAACTTAGTATTTCAAGTAAATAGTAAGAATTATGAAAAGAATACTAGGTTTAGATTTAGGTACAAACTCTATTGGATGGGCGTTAGTTGAACAAAATTTCAATAAAAAAGAAGGTAAAATTAATGGATTAGGAAGTCGCATTATACCAATGAGTCAAGATATTTTAGGAAAATTTGATTCAGGAGTTTCAATATCACAAACTGCCGAAAGAACTGGGTATAGAGGAGTACGAAGACTTAATCAACGACATTTATTACGTAGAGAGCGATTACATAGAGTCTTAAATATTCTTGAATTCTTACCAAAACATTATGCCAAAGAAATTGATTTTGAAAAGTATTTTGGGCAATTCAAAAAAGGAAAAGAGCCAAAACTTAATTACCGTAAAAATGATAATGGAAAATATGAATTTCTTTTTATGGATTCATTTAAAGAAATGGTAAGTGAATTTAAAACAAATAAGCAGGAAACTAAAATACCATATGATTGGACTATTTACTATTTAAGAAAAAAAGCTATTTCAAAAAAAATATCTAAAGAAGAATTAGCTTGGTTGTTACTAAATTTTAATCAAAAAAGAGGATATTATCAATTACGTGGTGAGGATGAAGGAGAGGATGAAATCAAGATAAAAGAATTTCATGTATTAAAAGTTAAAGAGCTAATTGATTCTGGAGATAAAGTAAAAGGTAATACTCTTTATAATATCTTATTTGAAAATGGGTGGATCTACGATAAGCAAATTGTTAAAACCGAAGATTGGAAAGGAAAATCAAAAGAATTTATTGTTACTACTTCTTTAGAAAAGGATAAAACACCTAAAATTGATAAAGATGGCAATATAAAAAGAAGCTTCAAAAAAGTTGATTCCGAACAAGATTGGATTGCCATAAAAAAGAAAACAGAGCAAGATATTGAGAAATCAAATAAATCAGTTGGTCAATATATTTATGATACACTTCTTATTAATCCAATTCAAAAAATTAATGGTAAGTTAGTTAAAACCATTGAGAGAAAGTTCTATCGTCAAGAACTTAAAAACATATTAAAAGAACAAGTTAAACACCATACTGAATTACAAAACAAAGAACTTTATCAAGCCTGTATCAATGAACTCTACTCAAGAAATGAAGCGCACCAAAACAATATAAAAGATAAAGGTTTTGAGTATCTATTTATTGAAGATATTATTTTTTATCAGCGACCACTAAAAAACAAAAAATCAACTATTTCAAATTGTCAATATGAAAAAAGAGTTTTTATTAAAAATGGTCTTAAAGAAATAATACCGCTAAAAAGCACATCTAAATCAAACCCTTATTTTCAAGAATTTAGATTATGGCAATTTTTAAAAAACTTAAAAATATACAATAAAGAAAGTGTTGATGTAGATGTAACCAATCAGTTTTTACAAACTAAAAATGATTGGGTTACATTATTTGACTTTTTAAATTTAAGAAAGGAAATAGATCAAAAAGCTTTTATTCAATACTTCATTTCAAAAAAATTAATTCAAAAAAACGAAAAAGACAACTACCGTTGGAATTATGTTGAAGATAAAAAGTACCCTTGCAACGAAACAAAATCTCAATTTATTTCAAGACTTAAAAAAGTAATACCAGATGATGCTGAAACTTTTTTGACAAAAGAGATTGAATACAATTTATGGCATATTGTTTATTCTGTAAAGGATAAAAAAGAATTTGAGAAAGCTTTATCCACTTTCTCTAAGAGAAATCAACTTAACGAAAAATTGTTTGTTGAAAATTTTAAAAAATTCCCACCATTTAAAAATGATTATGGTGCTTATTCAGAAAAAGCATTAAAAAAAATATTACCATTAATGCGAATTGGTAAATATTGGAATGAAGATGACATTAATAAAGACACAAAACAAAGAATTTTTGATATTATTGAACGATTGGAAAGTATTGATTATGATAAAGAAAAGATTGAAAATATAATTGACGATGAAATACCCCAACAATTTGTAAAAAGCTTTGTCAATTTTAAAAATTCTAATCCATTAACAGGCTTAAATACTTACCAAGCTTGTTACGCTGTTTATGAACGACATTCAGAAGTAAGTGAGATAAAAATATGGAACACTCCAAATGATATTGATCATTATTTAAATGAATTTAAACAACATAGTCTCCGCAACCCCATTGTAGAGCAAGTAATTACCGAGACTTTAAGAGTTGTTAGAGATATTTGGAAATATTATGGAAATAGTGAAAAAGGTTTCTTTAATGAAATTCATGTAGAGTTAGGACGTGAAATGAAAAACCCTGCCGACAAAAGAAAATTAATGACTGCAAGGGTTACCGAAAATGAAAATACCAATCAACGTATTAAAGCATTATTACAGGAGATTAAAGATGACGCAAACATTACTGAAGATGTAAGGCCATTCTCACCAAGTCATCAAGAAATTTTAAAAATTTATGAAGAAGGTATATTTCAAAGCTCCAATGAAATAGATGATGATATTATTAAAATTCGAAAAAATAGTACGCCTTCAAAGGCCGAAATAATAAAATATAAACTTTGGCTTGAACAAGGTTATATTTCTCCATATACGGGTAAAATTATACCTCTCAATAAACTATTTTCTACGGATTATCAAATTGAACATATTATACCCCAATCACGCTATTTTGACAATTCTTATAGCAATAAAATAATTTGTGAAAGTGAAGTAAATCAGTTAAAAGACAACCAAACAGCCTTTGAATTTTTAAAAAATGAAAAAGGAAGAATCGTTGAACTAAGTCAAGGTAAAACAGTTCAATTATTTACTACAGAACAATATGAAAATCATTGTAATAAATATTTTAAAAAAAATAAAGCAAAACTAAATAAATTACTATCGGAAGATATTCCTGAAGGGTTTATCGAAAGGCAATTAAACGACAGTCGCTATATAAGTAAAGTTGTAAAAGGTCTATTGAGCAACATCGTACGAGAAAATAATGAAAAAGAAGCTACTTCTAAAAATTTAGTTCCAGTTACGGGTATAATAACCTCAAAGCTTAAACAAGATTGGGGCTTAAATGATAAATGGAATGAATTAGTAACACCTAGATTTGAACGATTAAATAAGTTAATAACGAAAGATGGCGAAGAATTAAGTACAGATTTTGGCTATTGGGATTATCAAAAAGATGAAAATGGTAAAAATATTGGAAAACGATTTTTCAGAACACAAGTTCCAGATGAAATTTCTAAAGGGTTTAATAAAAAGAGGATAGACCATAGACATCACGCTTTAGATGCGTTGGTAATTGCTTGCTGTACAAAAAGGCATACCAATTATTTGGGTGCATTAAATTCTGAGAAAAATAATTATGGTTTACGTGATTCTTTATTGAAAAAAAGCGATAAAGGACATTATACCAAACATTTTTTGATACCTTGGAAGGGTTTTACTATTGAAACTAAAAATCAATTAGAAAAAACTATTATTAGTTTTAAACAAAATCTTCGCATTATAAATAAAACCAATAATAAAACATGGCAATGGGTAAATAAAAATGGACACTTAAAAAAAGAGTTGGTAAAACAAACCAAAGGCAACAATTGGGCGATTAGAAAACCAATGCACAAAGAAACCGTTTCGGGTAAAGTGACTCTAAAACAATTAAGAAAATCACCTATCTCACTAGGAAAAGCTCTTGAAAACTGGCAATTAATTGAAAATAATACTATTAGAAATATTGTAAAGTCAAAAGTTGAGTTTTATAAAACAGATGTGGTTTCATTAAAAAAATACTTTAAAGACAACCCAATTAAAATTAATGGATTAAAAATAGATAAAGTCAAAGTTTATGAAATTGTTAAAGCTACAGCAACACGTACTGCTTTAACTGATAAATTTACACGTAAACAATTGGAATCTATTACCGATTGTGGTATTCAAACCATTTTAAACAACCACATTAAAAGCTATACAGATGAAAACGGAAAAGAACAATTTGATTTGGCATTTAATCCTGATGGTTTAGAGCAACTAAACAAGAATATTCAAGTTCTTAATAACGGTAAGAAACATAACCCTATATATAAAGTAAGGTTATATGAAGTTGGTAATAAATTTAATGTTGGCGAAACCGGAAATAAAAAGGACAAATACGTAGAAGCTGCAAAAGGTACCAACCTATTTTTTGCAATATATTGGGATACTGAAAAACAAAAACGTATTTATAAAACTATACCATTAAATGAGGTGGTTGCACACCAAAAACACGAAGCAAATTTACAAAAAAAAGAACGTACTGTAATACCCATTGACCATACAAAAGGACAATTATTGTTTTATTTATCTCCCAATGATTTGGTATATATACCTACCGATGAAGAAGTAAATAACCCTAATCTGGTTGATTTTAACAATTTGGACACAGTACAAGTAGAAAGAATTTACAAAATGGTTAGTTGTACAGGCGGTGAATGCCATTTTATACCAAATTATTCTGCAAAAGAAATTAAAAAGAATGAAAATGGAACTAATAGTAAAAATGAAAGAATACAATTATTGTATAATTATCATATATTAGATCAAAATGAGAAACCTCCAATGATTAAAGAACGATGCTGGAAACTTAAATCAGATAGATTAGGAAATATTATTCAACACATTAGGCAATAAAAAGTAAGACCTAACAGTTTAATGGTTAGGTCTTTTTTATTACTAATAGTGTTATGATTAAAAGAACCATTTATATTGGCAACCCTAGCTACCTAAAAATAAATCAAAATCAATTGGTAGTTCAAGATCCTCAATCCAAAGAAATAAAGGGAACCATACCTATAGAAGATATTGGGTTATTGATGTTAGATCATTTTCAAATTACTATAAGCAACCAACTAATAACCAACCTACAAGGTAATAATATTGCCATCATTAATTGTGATGCACATCATTTACCATTAGGTATCATGCTACCTCTATATGGGCATACCGAACATTCAGAAAGGATAAGATACCAATTAGAAGCGTCAGAACCTTTAAAAAAACAGCTATGGAAACAAACTGTTGAACAAAAAATTAATAATCAAAAAGCTTTATTACAAATAAATAACAAACCATTTGAACAAATGGATTTTTATTTAGCAAATATAAAAAGTGGCGATATTACGAATATGGAAGGAATTGCAGCGCAATATTATTGGAAAAATCTCTTTACCAATTTTTCTCGTGAAAGATATGGAAATACTCCAAATAATTTATTGAATTTCGGCTATGCGGTATTGCGAAGTATTATTGCAAGAGCGTTGGTATGTAGTGGTTTATTACCCATTTTAGGGATTTTTCATAAAAATAAATACAACCCCTATTGTTTGGCAGATGATATCATGGAACCTTACAGACCATTTGTTGATAAGATGGTATATAATTATATAACTATGCATCAAAAATCAAATGAATTAACACAAGAAATAAAAGCTTATTTATTAAGTATTGCAACACAAGATGTTATGATTGATAATATGCAAAGACCTTTATTGATTGCTGTTAGTACAACAACCGCAAGTTTATTCAAATGTTATACTGGAGAGTTACGTCAAATTAAATATCCTGCTTTAGATTAAAATACATCTATAAAATGGAAAATATATGTTACAAATTTCCAACCGATTTAATGCCTATAGAATTATGTGGGTTTTAGTGTTTTTTGATTTACCAACCGAAACCAAAAAAGACAGAAAGGTTGCTTCTAAATTTAGAAAAGGCTTAATTGCTGATGGATTTACTATGTTTCAGTTTTCCATTTATTTACGTAACTGCCCGAGCAGGGAAAATGCTGAAGTACATACAAAAAGAGTGAAAAACAGCTTACCTAAAAATGGTAAAGTTGGCATCTTAAAGATAACCGATAAACAATTTGGTAATATGGAACTATTTCATGGAATAAAAGAAACGGTAATCCCACAACCAGTACAACAATTGCAGTTATTTTAATGGATAATGTCATTTCGACAAAAAATGTTTTTTTGACTAAAAGAAACATATTAACGAGAAATTTAACAATGTCATTGCTTTGATATTCCTCATCACTCCTATTGCCCTCCTGTCCTGTCCTGTTCTTAATGACAATTATAAATATTTACTATTTAAATTAGTAATAGAACTATTTTAATTTATAGGAATAAAAAAACAAGAATTATTCTTCTTTGTCTATCCATTTTTATATGTTTTTACCATTAAAAAAATCAATCCCGAAGTATTGATTTTACTCAATTTTCGGGATTGACCCTGTGAATAGTCACATAAAAATACAATTTTGAAATCAATTCACAACGCTGTTTGTGCCAAGCTTTATTTTTTCCTACCTGTGAATAGTCACATAAAAATACAATTTTGAAATCAATTCACAACAAAGATTCGATTATTTCAATATCTCTGTTCCCTGTGAATAGTCACATAAAAATACAATTTTGAAATCAATTCACAACCATGATCAGTTTTTAGAAAAACATCAATTCCCTGTGAATAGTCACATAAAAATACAATTTTGAAATCAATTCACAACGCGTTGGTGTCATGATTTTATTTTTGAATACCTGTGAATAGTCACATAAAAATACAATTTTGAAATCAATTCACAACCGAATTTTTCGCTTAATGTTTGTTTTGCCACCTGTGAATAGTCACATAAAAATACAATTTTGAAATCAATTCACAACCAACTTCTTTTATTCTTTTATTGAGGAAACCCTGTGAATAGTCACATAAAAATACAATTTTGAAATCAATTCACAACTAAGATTCGGTACTGGAATTGTCGAGCCAGCCTGTGAATAGTCACATAAAAATACAATTTTGAAATCAATTCACAACAAAAGAACAGTCGTTATAAAAATCTAAATACCTGTGAATAGTCACATAAAAATACAATTTTGAAATCAATTCACAACGTAAGTCTGAAAATTCATCTCTTCCACCACCCTGTGAATAGTCACATAAAAATACAATTTTGAAATCAATTCACAACAGCCTATTGAAATTATATATTTTATAAGCTCCTGTGAATAGTCACATAAAAATACAATTTTGAAATCAATTCACAACAATATGCTGCTTTCATCTAACACAACGCCTCCTGTGAATAGTCACATAAAAATACAATTTTACTCACCATTCTTTTCTATTTTATGTTTTGGAGTTCGTGAATCTCCTAAAGTTGATTTGAAAGCAATAACATCATAACAATTTTGAATTGGAGCATAGCGGAAATCAGCGAATACAAAAACAAATAAAAAAGTTATAAGCTAAATCAATTCACAACAGGGCATAATTTTTCTTTATCAAATCAAACTTATCATTCAGGGCTTCACTTAAAGTGAAGCCCTGAATGCACATTCTGGAACAATAAAAAAAACCTCGATACAATTGCACCGAGGTCTTAGTTTTATCAACGTTTAAAATTACCAAATCCTAACTCGTTTTTCAGGCTCCATATACATTTTATCCCCTTCTTTTATATCAAATGCTTTATAAAAAGCATCTATATTTTTTAAGGGTTGTACTGCTCTTACCTTACCAGGAGAATGTGGATCTGTTTTGATCTTTGTTCTTAAAGCATCTTCACGAGACAAGGTTCTCCATACAGTTGTCCATGACATAAAAAATCTTTGTTCCGGAGTAAATCCATCTATATTTTCCGGTCTGCCATTTGCTGTATAAAATAATTGTAAGCCATCATATGCACCTAATACACCGCCCAGATCTCCAATATTTTCACCTAAAGTAAATTTGCCATTGATATAAACACCATCTAAAACTTCAATAGCGCTATATTGATTGGCAAGAGCATCTGCTCTGGAAGTGAATTTTTTTAAATCTTCTTCTGTCCACCAGTTATTCAAGTTTCCTTCTCCATCAAATCTTGCTCCTGAATCATCAAAAGCATGTGAAATCTCATGTCCGATCACAGCTCCTATCCCTCCATAATTTACTGCTTCATCAGCAGTATAATTATAAAATGGTGGTTGTAAAATAGCTGCCGGAAAAACAATTTCATTCCTTATCGGATTGTAATATGCGTTTACCGTTTGCGGTGACATTCCCCATTTGGTTTTATCAACTGGTTCATCAATTTCTGAAAGATTATCCAATAATTTCCACTCAGAAACAGCCAGCATATTTTCAGCAAAACTATTTCCTTCTTTCACCTTCATTGTAGAATAATCTTTCCATTTATCAGGATAAGCTATTTTAACGGTGATCATATCCAGTTTCTTTACTGCTTTCATTTTAGTTTCTTCACTCATCCAATCCAATACACTTATCCTGTTTTGAAATGCCTTGATCACATTTGCAATCATTTTTTCTGCTTTTTCTTTTGCTTCCTGCGGAAATTTAGCATCTACATACAATCTGCCCAAGGCTTCACCTACTGCACCATTTGCAGTTCCTAATGCTCTTTCATTTGCTGGTCTCTGTATTTTCGCACCATAGAGGGTCTTGCTATAAAAATCCCAGTTTGCTTTCTCAATTTCAGTTGTTAAATATCCAGCTGCATTGTTCAAAGTACTCCATGTAATCATCATTTTAATATCATCTATTGGTGTCTTTTTAAGAATATTTTGAAGTGCTTTCATATATTTAGGCTGTGACACCAAAACAGTGTCTATATCCTTTTTTACAGGCAGATCATCCATAAACTTTTGCCAATCAATAATGGGTGTCATTTTATTTAGCTGATCAACAGTCCGTGGATTGTTGTATTTACGAGTATCTCTACTTTCTACTTTTGTCAATCGTGGAACCGCTAATTCTGTTTCCAGTTTTAAAATCATATTGGCATTCTTTACAGATTTTTCATGATCTACGCCAATATATTTAAACATTCTGATGATATGGGCTTTATACTGTTGTCTTCTTTCTTTTGATTTCTCATCTGTATTTGTATAGTAATCTCTGTCAGGAAGTCCTAATTCTCCCGGACCAATCCATGCTATATTCATGGTACTATTATTCAAATTTGCCCCTGCTCCTATTCCAAAAAATGGATCAGAAATACCTGCAGTTTTTACCATAACCGTCTGCATATCTTTAATGTTTTTGATACCATTGATTGCATCCAATATTGGTTTTAAAGGCTCAATACCTGCTTTATTTCTTGCAATGGTATCTAATTTAGACTCATAGATCAAAACTGCTTTCTTTTGATCGGTTCCTTCCTTATAGACACCTGAACTTTGGGCTTTTTCCATGATATTTAACATATCATTTCTGGTGTTTTTACGTAAAATCGTAAAACCACTCCAACGGGTTTCATCATCTGGAATTTTAGAATTTTTTACCCAGTTACCGTTTACATAATTATAAAAATCTGCTTTTGGATCAACTGATGTATCCATATTTTCCAAAACAATTCCCGAAATTTTTTCAGTTTCCGCAATCTCTTTTTTTATTTCTTGTTTTTTACTACAAGATAAAATTCCAATTGTTAAAACTGTGAGTAATAACAACCGACTTACATTGATTTTATTCATTTTATTTATCATTTATTTTACTTTGTGAAATTACAAAATATACTTTAATCACAAATGTTCTTATCTTTACAATAAATTTGATTCTTATGAAAAAAATAATTGAAACAAAAAATGCTCCAGCTCCCATTGGGCCATACAGCCAAGCTATTCTTGTCAATAACACTTTATATTCTTCTGGACAAATTGCCATTAATCCGGTAAACGGAAATCTTATAATAGAAAATATCGAAGATGAAACTACTCAGGTAATGCAAAACATAAAAGCTATTTTGGCTGCTGCTGAGATGAATTTTGAACAGGTAATTAAAACAACGATATTTATATCTAATATGGATGATTTTGCAAAAATAAATAATATTTACGGTTCTTATTTTGATGAAAATAATGCACCAGCACGTGAAACTGTACAGGTTGCTAAATTACCTAAGAATGTAAATGTTGAGATCTCAATAATCGCTATAAAATAATGCCCAGTGTAAAAGAATCTTACAGATCATGGTCAAAAATTTATGACACCAATGAAAATAAAACAAGAGATCTGGATCTTACAGTTAGTAAGAAAATTTTATCTAATTTGGTCTTTGATACTGTTTTAGAAATTGGTTGTGGTACAGGTAAAAATACCTGCTGGCTCAATAAGATGGCTACAAAAGTAATTGCTGTAGATTTTTCACCTGAAATGTTAGAGATAGCCAGAAACAAGATCAAGAATACCAACGTTGTTTTTAAAGAAGCTGATATTACAAAAAATTGGGGCTTTACGGATCACAAAGTTGATCTGATTACCATTAATTTAGTATTGGAACATCTTAAAAATATACATGGTGTTTTTAAAAGTGCAGAAAAAAAACTAAAATCCGGTGGTTTTTTATTTATAAGTGAACTTCATCCTTTTAAACAATTTTTAGGAAGCCAGGCGAAATTTGAAAATAAACTGGTACAAAGTTATACGCATCAAATTTCTACGTATTTTAAACTAGCCACTGAGAACCATTTTACATGTTTAAAATTAATCGAAAGCTTTGATGAAGATCCAAAAAAAAACGAAGAAAATATTCCTCGTTTGGTATCATTTTTATTTGTCAAAAATTAAACTCCTTTGATCAATAGTTCTGCAGTTGCAGGGTTTGTTGCTAGTGGAATATCATGAACATCACATAAACGCATTAACATAGAAATATCCGGCTCATGCGGATGTTTTTCTAAAGGATCTCTAAAAAATATCACCATTTTTACTATTCCTTCTGCAACTCTAGCTGCAATTTGTGCATCACCACCCATTGGTCCGGAAAGTAATTTTTCAACTTTAAACCCAGCTTTTTCAACTTTTGAACCGGTTGTTCCTGTAGCAATCAAATGTATTTTTTTCTGTGATAATAAGCTTTTATGCTCATTTAAAAACTGAACCATATCAGCTTTTTTTCCATCATGTGAAATTATAGCTATTTGCATTTTTTATTTTTAGAATGGCTTTTTGCCAGTGTTGTTATAGGGTGGCGAACAATTTTGCCTAACTTTAATTTATATTCATTTAAAACTTCTACAATTTCATCATGTAAAAAATGAGCAATAGAACCTACAAAATAGATTGGAACTTTTTTACTCTCTTCAAATTGCAGAATTTGATTTTCAACAAAGGATCTTAAGCCTGTTTTAATTACTTTTTGTGCGTAATCATTCTTCTTATTCTCAATTAAAAACCTGCCAATATCAGCTAAATAAGTATTCGGACTATCCATCTTGTATATATTTTCCTTAATTGTGTCAGGACTAAGATCATGATTACTTTCAAATTTTATTGCCATCTCTTTTGGCATTTTATGAAAATAATAATCTCTTATTATTTGCTTACCATAATAGTTCCCACTAGCATCATCCATAATGATATATCCTAAAGATACTATTTTTTGATGTGTTTCTTTTCCATCAAAATAGCTACAATTTGAACCGGTACCAAGAATACAAACTACGCCCGGTTTATCTGTTTGCAATGATTTAACAGCTGCAATGGTATCTTCATGAATTTCTATATTAGCATTCTTAAAAATATTGATAAATACCTCTCTTAAATAATTTCTTGCTGTTTGTGTTCCACAACCTGCTCCATAAAAAAATATTTCTTTAACCTCATCACGAATATCATTCAACTCTTCTTTTGAAACGATCCTCTCATGCAAAACATTTTTAGCAAAAACTGCAGGATTCAACCCCTTGGTATTTACTTTATAATATATTTCTCCGTTATCATCTAAAATAATCCAGTTTGTCTTTGTTGATCCACTATCTGCTACTAATATCATATCCTTAAAATTTTAATCCGTAAAAGTAAAAAATGTTTATTTAATAAAAACTGATAAAAATTATATTTTACTATTTATTTACTTCGTATTGATCTTCTTATTCTTGAAAAGAAAGCAATGCTAATTCATAACCTTTCAAACCAAAACCAACAATAATTCCGTTAGCATTTGGTGAAATATAGGAATGGTGCCTAAACTCTTCTCTTTGATATACATTGGATATATGCACCTCAATAACAGGTGTTTTAATTGACTTAATCGCATCACCAATCCCTACCGAGGTATGTGTATATGCAGCTGCATTCAAAACTATACCACCATAGGTAAAACCAACTTCATGCATTTTATCAATAATCTCTCCTTCAATATTTGATTGAAAATACTCTAATTCTACTTCCTGATATTTTTTCTCCAACTGATCAAAATATGCATCAAAAGTTAAATTACCGTATATGCCCGGTTCTCTTTTACCCAATAGATTTAAGTTCGGACCATTAATAATGATAATCTTCATTTTTCGAAATTTAATAAAATATATAAGTTCGGTTTCCAAAAATACTATAAATTTACCCAAAGACTTATTAAGTTGAATTTAATTTTTCAATAGATTAATATCCATATGATTTGGGATAGAACTTTAAAAGATTACCAGCATTACCTAAAAATTGAGCGTGGATTATCATTGAATTCCATAAGTAGTTATAGTAATGATATCAATAAATTAATTCGTTATATAAAAAATAATGAGATTAGTAAAAATCCGTTTAATATTGAAAATGATGATATTCAACAATTTATATATCAATCTTCTAAAGAAATAAATGCCAGATCTCAGGCCAGATTGATCTCAGGTCTGAGAAATTTCTTTGATTATCTGATTTTTGAAGATTATAGAAAGGAGAATCCAACTGACCTTATTGAAGCTCCAAAAATTGGCAGGAAATTGCCTGACACCCTATCAGAAGAAGATATAGATAAAATCATCAGTCAAATTGACCTTAGCTCCCCTGAAGGGGAACGGAACAGGGTGATGATTGAAACCTTATACAGTTGCGGATTGCGTGTTAGTGAAATGATACAATTAAAAATATCAGACCTATATTTTGAAGAAGGGTTTATTAGAGTGACCGGAAAGGGAGATAAACAAAGGTTTGTACCAATTAATGGATATACGATTAAACTAATAGATCAATACAAAGAACATTCACGGGCAAATATCAAGGTTCAAAAAGGTTTTGAAGATACACTTTTTTTAAACAGACGTGGTAAGCAAATATCCAGAAATATGGTATTTATGATTTTAAAAGACCTAGTAAATAAAGCTGGTATCCACAAAAAAGTAAGTCCGCACACTTTACGCCATTCCTTTGCCACTCACCTATTGGAAAATGGAGCAGATCTGCGAGCCATACAGCAAATGCTTGGTCATGAAAGCATTACAACCACAGAAATTTATATGCATTTAGACAGCAGTTTTTTAAAAACTGTTGTAGAAAAATATCACCCAAGAAAGGATGGATAATGGGGTATTGGTAAAGGTTGTAATATTCACTGGGTGATTCTTCTATCCGTTGTAAAAAATCACTCGGTAAAAGGTGAAAGCAACCTACAGATACATTGTACTTCGCAATTCTTTGATCTTTTTACTATCTAAATATTCATCAAAGGTCATATAGCGATCAATTACTCCTTTAGGTGTTATTTCAATGATTCTGTTCGCTACAGTTTGTGCAAATTCATGGTCATGTGTTGAGAAAATAATGGTTCCTTTAAAGTTTTTTAATGCATTATTAAAAGCCTGAATAGATTCCAGATCTAGGTGATTTGTTGGCTCATCAATCAGTAAAACATTAGCTCTTGTCATCATCATCCGCGAAAGCATACAGCGTACTTTTTCACCACCTGACAAAACATGACTTTGTTTTAATGCTTCATCACCACTAAAGATCATTTTACCTAAAAAACCTCTAATATTTACTTCTTCACGTTCTTCTTCGGTTTTGGCATACTGACGTAACCAATCTACCAAAGACAGGTCATTATCAAAAAAACTAGAGTTTTCAACCGGTAAATATGCCTGTGTTGTTGTAACACCCCATTTATAATCACCTGCTGTAGGTTTATCATTGTCGGTAACAATTTCATAAAAAGCAGTAGCAGCTCTTGACTCTCTTGATAAAAGCATAACTTTATCACCTTTTGCCAAATTGATATCTATATCTTTAAACAATACTTCACCATCAATACTCTTTGAAAGGTTTTCAACATGTAAGATCTGATTACCAGCTTCACGTTCCTGACCAAAAATTATAGCAGGATATCTTCTACTTGATGGTTTGATATCAGAAATATTTAATTTATCAATCATTTTTTTACGTGAAGTTGCTTGTTTTGATTTAGCAACATTTGCAGAAAAACGACGAATAAATTCTTCCAGTTCTTTTTTCTTATCTTCAGCCTTTTTATTTTGTTGTGCTCTTTGTTTTGCAGCTAACTGACTTGACTCATACCAAAAAGTATAATTACCAGAATACTGATTTATTTTACTAAAATCTATATCTGAAATATGGGTACAAACAGCATCTAAAAAGTGGCGGTCATGCGACACAACTATAACGGTATTATCATAGTTTGCTAAAAAACCTTCAAGCCATGAAATTGTTTCAAAATCAAGATCATTGGTTGGCTCATCCATGATGAGTACATCTGGATTTCCAAATAAAGCCTGAGCAAGTAAAACCCTTACTTTAGCCTTACCATCTAGATCTTTCATCAATACAGCATGCATATCATCTTTTATGCCAAGAGAAGATAATAAACTGGCAGCCTCACTTTCTGAGGTCCATCCTCCCATTTCTTCATAATCTGCACCCAGTTCACCAGCTTTTATACCATCTTCTTCCGAGAAATCGGGCTTAGCATAAACCTCATCCAATTGCTTTTTCAAATCAAACAATGGCTTATTTCCCATCATCACAGTTTCCAATACCTGAAATTCATCAAAAGCAAAGTGATCTTGCGAAAGAACTGACATTCTTTTTCCTTTTTCCAAATGTACAGAACCGGATGTAGGGTCAATGTCTCCAGCAATAATTTTTAAAAAAGTAGATTTCCCTGAACCATTTGCTCCAATAATTCCATAACAATTTCCTTGGATAAATTTAGTGTTTACCTCGTCAAACAAGATTCTTTTTCCAAATTGTACTGATAAATTCGATACTGTTAACATGCTTTTTTTTTAATTTTTTGCAAAAATACTCAAATAAGTCATCATTGAAGATTAAAAAACTATAAAATTATAGAATATCCTGTATAATTTTATTAAAATCAGAGGTAATCATTGTGATTTTAACAAATACTTTAACCTTTATAAGCAAGCATTTTAACAGCACATTAACAAAAGCAAAGAAATGATATAACTATATTTGTTAATCATGTATAACGTGTAGAATTTGAAAAAGAGCTACTTACTATTTGCTATTTTAACACCTCTTCTTTTTTTTATTTTTAGTTGTAACTCAACTGATAATAAAAGAAATACAACTTTCTTTGGAGGTAAGATCAAAAACCCGAAAGGGCCATTTGTTTATTTGTATAATGGCAATAAAATCATGGATTCTGCTAAAATTGATGTGCATAGTAAATTTACATTTTTATTAGATTCAATCAAGACTGGTTTATATACTTTCAAACATGGTTTAGAATATCAATATCTCTATTTGGAACCAAAAGATAGTTTACTTATTTACTTAAACACCTGGGATTTTGATGAATCATTGATCTTTAGTGGCAAAGGCAGTGCAAAAAATAATTATCTGATCAATTTATATTTACAACAAGAAAAAAATGAAAAAGAATTCAAATACAATTATAATCTAAATGAAAAAGATTTCTCAAAACTGATAAGAGAAGGTATCCGTAAACAATTTGCAGAATACAATGAATTATTAATTGAGGAAGGTGGAGAACTGTTTCCCTTTTTTGATAAACTGGTCAAAACAGGGATTTATTTGCCTTTTTATTTATTTAAAGAATTTTACCCCTTCAATCATAAAAGGATTGCTGGATTAAAAGAATTTCCAGAGTTAAGTGAAAATTTTTATAGTTACAGAAAAAATATAAACTTCAATGATGAAGATCTTTTGTATTATGCCCCATATACCAGCTATATAAGAGTATACCTTTACAATATGGCCTATTCGGAGGCGGCAAATAATCCCAAAAACAGTAATGTTGAGTTGAATTTTATGAAGATTGTCAATGAAAAAATTAAAATTGAAAGTTTACGTAATAAATTTTTGGCAGGAAGCTTATGGAATTCATTATCCAATGACTGGATCTCAAAAAATGATTTTAAAGAAATTGAAAACTTTTATTTTATGAGTTGCACAAATGATGAGTTTAACAATGAGATCAAACGTGCTATTTATCAAAAAAGTAAACTTCAAAAGGGAGATACATTACCCAATTTATTGGCGATAAATAGCCTAGGAAATGAAATTAAGATCAATAATCTTACAAAAAATTCAAATACCGTTATTTATTTTTGGCCTACTGACCCTACCAAAGTAAGCCTAGCAAAAGATAAATTACTACATCTGAAAAAAAAATATCCCAATGTATTGTTTATTGGAATAGAAAGAAATAAAAATAATGAAGACTGGAAAAAATTTATTTCCTCCAAAAAATTATCTTCTAACTCTCAATTTTACCTTTCTAAAGACAGTGATAATTATGAAATTTTTAACGGTGATATGGCAAGAGCAATCATCTTAGATAAAAACGGATTTGTTAAAAGTAGTTTTTCGTTTTTTGACGATAAATATTTTGAAAAATATTTGAAAAGTCTTAAATATTAACATTTTATAGCATACTTCATTAAATTAACTGTATTTTTGCAATCTTAAAATCACAAAAACTGTATTTAATTGTAATTCAATATTTTACACTTCAGATAGAGTTTTACAAATAAAAATATATGTCGATATTTAAAGAACTTGGCTTAAGTGAAGC
>JADGEA010000083.1 GCA_016744615.1 Flavobacteriaceae bacterium | reverse complement strand
AGCAGGGCACAAACCAATTGCTTTGGTTGGTGGTGCTACAGGAATGATAGGTGATCCTTCAGGAAAATCAAATGAAAGAAATTTGTTAGATGAAGAAACTTTAAATAAAAATATTGCTGGAGTTAAAAAAACCTTAGAAAGATTTATTGATTTTTCAGGTGATATCAATAATGCTGCCGAAATGGTAAATAATTACGACTGGATGAAAAACTTGTCGTTCTTAGAATTTGCTCGTGATATTGGTAAACATATTACTGTAAATTATATGATGGCAAAGGATTCAGTAAAAAACAGGATCAATGCAGAATCAAAAGAAGGTATGAGTTTTACTGAATTTACCTACCAATTGGTTCAAGGTTACGATTTTTTACATTTATATATGCATAAAAATTGCAAACTTCAAATTGGTGGTAGTGATCAATGGGGTAATATTACAACCGGAACGGAGTTGATCAGGCGAAAAGTACAAGGGAAAGCATATGCTTTAACTAGCCCGTTGGTAACAAAGGCTGATGGCACCAAATTTGGTAAAACAGAAGGAGGAAATATATGGCTAGATACTAAAAGAACATCTCCCTATAAATTTTATCAGTATTGGTTGAATTCAAGTGATGTAGACGCTGATAATTACATCAAAATATTTACATTTTTAGATCAGGAAACTGTTGAAAAATTAATTGAGGAACATAAACAAGCACCACATTTACGACTTTTACAAAAAAGAGTAGGAGAGGAGGTTACCGTGATGACCCATGGTAAGGAAGCGTATGAAAATGCAGTAAAAGCATCTAATATATTGTTTGGAAGATCTACAGCAAGTGATTTGAAAGGTTTGGATGAGCAAACTTTTTTAGATATTTTTGATGGAGTTCCTCAAGGGGAAATAAGTAAAGAAGATATGGATAATGGAATGGATATTGTAGAAGCTTTAAATGAAAAAACAGGTTTTTTAAAATCAAATGGAGAAGCCAGAAGAGCATTAAAAGAAAACTCTATTTCTGTAAATAAAGAGAAAGTAAAAGATAGTTTTACCTTAACAAATAAAGATTTGATTGCTGATAAATTTATTCTTCTACAAAGAGGAAAGCGTAATTATTTTTTATTGAAAGTGATTTAGTTTTCAAATCGATAAAAAAGATACTGTCTGAACATTCAGACAGTATCTTTTTTATATCAACGAAACATTTGTTTTAATTTCCATTAAATAAGAGTCATCATATATAAATAATTGTATCATGGTACATTATTCTAGTAGCTGTTTATTTAGAAACACCTTACAAGTAGTATGTTTTATACTCTTATTTCTTTAAATATACATCCATTTGAGGAAACGGAATAGTTATATTATTTTTAGCTAAATTTTTATAAATAGTTTTTCTTATATCGCTTTTGGTTCTTTCAATTGTAAATACATTATTACTAAAAAAAAGCACTTCAAAATCAATTGATGAATTACCGAAATTGACAAATCTTGGTTCGATAGAATCTCTATCAATGACATCTTTATTTTCAAGAACACTGTCTTTTAATATTTTGTAGATGACATCTACATCACTTCCATAGGCTACACCAACCTCAATCTTAAAACGTGTTTTTTTGATCTGATGGCTCCAGTTGATTACCTTATTGGTAGTGATTAAATGATTAGGAATGATCATTACAATATCATTTCTGGATAATCCCTTTGAAGTACGTAAACCTATTTCTTCAATTTTTATTACTTCCCCATCAATTTCCAAAACATCTCCCACTTTAGTGGAACCTTCTATCAATAAAATAATGCCTGAAATAAAATCATTGAATGTTTGTTGCAATCCCATTCCAATACCCACTAAAAGTGCAGCGGATCCTGCTAATAGTACCGTTACATTGATATTAAAGGCATTAAATATTAGAGAGATAGAAACAACCCAAATAATATATTTTACAATTTGAAAAAGACCTGAAATATTTTTTTGATCAAATAAATCTAGTCTCTTTTTGCCAAACATTGCTTTTTTGACCAACCAGATAATAAACTTTGTTACAAAAAAAATGACAATAGCACTAATGATGGAATGTACTTTTATACTGTAATCTCCAACATGAAATATTTGAAAATCTAAAAATCCACTTATTTTTTCCATAATCTATTATTTTACTCTGCTTATGGTTAAGCCATCACGAATTGGTAAAAGAACAGTTTCTAATCTTGGGTCATTAACTAACAACTTGTTATATTTTATCAATGCTATGGTATCCTTATCCTTCGGATTTGGACTTTCTGTTACTTTTCCACTCCAGAGTACATTATCTGATAAGATTACCCCACCAGAGTTCATTTTATCTATTACAAGATGATAATAATTTATGTAATTTTCTTTATCTGCATCAATAAACACTAGATCAAACGTATCATTGATTTTTGGGATGATCTCTAATGCCTCCCCAACATAAGTTTTTATCTGATCCTTATATATGGATACATTAAAATATTTATGTTGTAAATATTCTAATTCTTCGTTGTGATCAATGGTGTGAAAAACGCCGTTTTTTTGCATTCCTTCTGCCAAACATAAAGCAGAATAGCCTGTGTAAGTACCAATTTCCAATATATTTTTTGGCTGTACAAGTTTTGATATCATAGATAAAACCCTACCTTGATAATGTCCACTCAACATCCTTGGAACCAATGCTTTTTGCCAGGTTTCCTTATTGAGTTTTTGCAATAATTCAGGTTCTTTTTGGGTATGATCTATTGCGTAATGATCTATTTTATCAGATAAAAAATTCATATTTATTCTATAATACAGATGTAAAATGCTTCTTTAAGGATCAAAACTTCTGCACTTCAAAGATAAAAAAAAGCGGCAATGATTTCTCAATGCCGCTGGTATATTATTTTAAGGACTTATTTTTTATTTATTGCTTCATGAAGTTTGATATCTAAAACTTTCTTTTCCTCATTTGATAAGTGTTTGGAACCGTCACAAGTATCCAAATAATTACCTAACATTTTTGTTATGATATTGTTTTGTTTTGAATAAGTTTTACAATGTTTGCAAAGTAATAAATGAAAATTCAATCTTAATTTATCCCATCTGCTTGCCTCTCCATATTGATTTTTGTCGCAAATTGCTGTTGCTTCGTCACAACTGATCATAAATTTTTTACTCATAATCCTTAATTATTAAACCAGTTTTCTTCAATACATTTTCTTAGTTGTACCCTTGCCCTATGCATAATCACCCACAAATTTGACGAGGTAATTTCTAATTCATTACAAACCTCTTCGGTTTGATATTCCTGTACTGTTTTCAATAAAAAAACCATTCTATATTTATCAGGTAAATGATCGATACATTTGTTTAAAACACTTTTAAGCTCATCGTTTTCAATACTTTTTTCTGCCTCATTCACCCAATTTTGAGGAATACATTCTTCTATCCAACTTCCTTTTCTTTCACCATCTGAATAAAAACTCATTCGCACTTCTTTTTTCCCCTTTGCGGAATTGATCTTTCTGTAATGATCGATAATTTTTCGCTTAAGAATAGAGATCAACCAGGTTCTTTCAGAGGCTCGCCCTCTAAAATTAGCTTGTCCTTTAATACCTGAAAAAAAAGTTTCTTGAACTAGATCTTTTGCAATATCATGATTATCAATTCGGGTAATTGTGTAATTGAATAAATAATCAGCATACAACTCTATCCATTTATTCGGATTTAAAGCATGCTTTTTATTTGATGACATTTGCTTGGTTTTTGTAGCAGTAAATATAACTAAAATCAAACGACTTTAATTATCATCTCTAAAAAGCAAAAAGAGCCTTTTTAAAGGCTCTTTGGTTACTTATCATTAAGAATAGTATTTATTTTTCTGTAGTACACAAAGATCTATTGTACTCATAATTCATACGTGTAATATCAAGCAATTGAACTTCTTGAGGACAGATCATTGCACAGGCACCGGTATTTGTACAACTACCAAAGCCTTCGTCATCATGGGCATTTACCATAAAAACAACACGTTCGGCTCTTTCTACTTTTCCTTGAGGAAGTTTAGCTAAATGTGCAACTTTAGCAGACAAGAACAATGCACCTGACGAATTTTTACAAGTCGCAATACAGGCACCACAACCAATACAGGCAGCACTGTCAAAAGCGCTTTCGGCCATATCGTGATGAATAGGAATTGAATTTGCCTCTGGGGCCATCCCTGTAAAGGAAGAGATATAACCACCCGCCTGAATGATACGATCCATAGAGGTTCTGTCAACTTTCAAGTCTCTGATTACAGGAAATGAATTTGCTCTAAATGGCTCAATGGTAAGCACATCACCATCATCAAATGAGCGCATATGCGTTTGGCAAGTTGTAAAATGTTCTTCTGGGCCATGGGCTTTACCATTGATTACCAATGAACATTGTCCACAAATACCTTCGCGACAATCATGATCAAATTCAACAGCTCTTTCTCCTTTTACAGCGAGTTGTTCATTGAGTACATCTAACATTTCTAAGAAGGACATGTCTTCACTTATATCAGACAATTTGTAGGTTACTAATTTACCTTTATCCTGGGCGCCTTCCTGTCGCCATATTTTTAACGTTATATTCATGATATTTAGTAATGAGTAATGAGTATTAAGTAGTGAGAAAACTAAATATTCACTACTCATATCTCACTGCTATTTATAACTTCGTGTTTTAACTTCGATATCTTTAAACTCCAATTGTTCTTTATGTAATTTCCAGTCTTTTCCCTGCATCCATTCCCATGCTGCTGAGTACATATAGTTCACATCATCACGAACTGCTTCACCATCTTCTGTTTGGTATTCTTCACGGAAGTGTGCACCGCAACTTTCTTTTCTGCTTAAAGCATCTACCGCCATCAATTCTGCAATCTCTAAATAATCAGCAAGTCGACCTGCTTTTTCAAGCTCTGAATTCATTCCATTTGCATCTCCGGCTACAGCAACATTTGTCCAGAACTCATCACGCAGTTTTTTAATTTCTTCGATGGACCATTTCAACCCTTTTTCATTTCTTGACATCGCAACCTCTTTGAACATTACTTGTCCTAATCTACGGTGGATCTTGTCAACAGGCATATTTCCTTTGATTGCTAAGATCTTTTCCAGTTGTGCTTTCACAGCTTTCTCTGCTTCTTCAAATTCAGGGGTATCAGTTGAAATCTTTCCTGTACGGATTTCGTTAGATAAATAATTGGAAATAGTATTTGGTAAAATAAAGTTACCATCTACAGATGCCTGTAAAAGAGAATTTGCTCCTAAACGATTTGCACCATGATCGGCAAAATTTGCCTCACCAACTGCATATAATCCAGGGATGGTAGTTTGTAATTCATAATCTACCCATAATCCTCCCATAGAGAAATGTGCCGAAGGAGCAATCTTCATTGGCTCTTTATAAGCATCTATATTTGTAATCTTTCTATACATGGTAAAGAGGTTTCCGTATCGCTCTTTAATGGTATCAACACCTAACTTATCAATTGCTGTTTTAAAATCAAGATATACAGCATTTTTAAGTGATCCAACACCATGACCTGCATCCATTCTTTCCTTAGCAGCACGTGATGCAACATCACGAGGCACCAAATTACCAAATGCAGGATAACGACGTTCTAAGTAATAATCTCTGTCTTCTTCGGGAATATCTCCTGGTTTTCTATCGTCATCTTTCTTTTTAGGTACCCATATACGACCATCATTTCGTAGTGATTCTGACATTAGAGTCAGTTTTGACTGGTGTTCTCCTGCCTGTGGTAAGGCAGTTGGATGAATTTGTGTCCATGAAGGATTTGCAAAATAAGCACCTTTTTTATGAGCACGCCATGTTGCAGATCCGTTGGAGTTCATTGCTAATGTAGAAAGGTAAAAAATCTTTCCAAACCCACCGGTTCCTAAAACAACAGCATGTGCTGAATGGCGTTCTATTTTACCTGTAATAAGATCTCTTACAATTACTCCTCTGGCTTTGCCGTCAACAACAACAAGGTCTAAAATTTCATGGCGACTGTACTGAGTTAATGTGCCTTTTTTAACCTGTTTCATCATTGCCTGATAAGTAGCTAACAATAATTGCTGACCTGTTTGACCACGAGCGTAGAATGTACGAGAAACCTGTACACCACCAAAAGACCGGTTACTTAAATAACCACTGTACTCTCTACCAAATGGTACTCCCTGAGCAGTCATATGATCGATAAGATCAACCGAACATTCAGCCATTCTGTACACATTTGCTTCACGTGAACGATAATCACCACCTTTTACAGTGTCATAAAACATTCTGTAAATGGTATCACCATCATTTTTGTAATTCTTGGCGGCATTTACACCACCCTGTGCTGCTACTGAATGTGAACGACGTGCAGAATCCTGAAAAAAGAACACTTTTACGTTATAACCTAATTCAGCCAAAGATGCAGCTGCACCACCACCAGATAATCCACCACCTACAACAATAACGTCTATTTTCTTACGATTTGCAGGGTTTACTATATTGGTTTTATCCAGATAATTTTGCCATTTATCTTTTAAAGGTCCTTCCGGAGTTTTTGCGTTAAGAGCCATATTTTTTTTATTTGAAGTAAAGAATGATAGGAATAATTGCATATAACACTGCCATGATCAAGGAGAACCACAAAGCAATAACCTTTATGACGTTCATTGCCTTTTCAGGATAAAGACCTAAGGAGCGATGTGCACTCTCAATACCATGAATAATATGTAATCCAAAAGCTATGATACCTATTTCATAAAGCACTACCATCCACCATACTTTGAATGTTTCTATTACTAAATTATAAAGATCGTGTTCAATTTTTAACACCTTGTATTGTAACCAAAATTGAGCCATATGCATCACTATAAAAGCACCTATAGTAACTCCTAAAAGGCCCATATTTCTAGAAATCCATGAGCTAGATGAATTATCAACTACCTGATATTTTTCTCCTTTTGCTTTCCAATTATCCCAAGTGATAAGTGCAGCATCAAATATATGCAATGCTATTGCAGCATATAAAACCCAAGCAACCAAAGTAATTGGCCAAAAATGCACCAAGAAATGCGAATAAGCATTGTACATATCATGCTGATTAGCAACATTTCCCCAAAAATTAATTGGAAAAAACGAGTCTGGTAAAATTAATATCAAATTTCCTGCAAGATGTATGATCAGGAAAAAGACAATGAAAAGTCCGGTAACAGCCATTAAATTTTTACGACTAACGGAAGTTTTAAATAATCCTTTTTTAAAGGCCATAAGGCTTTGTTTTTTAAATTAACTTCTGCAAAAGTAATGAATGTAGAACACAATCAAACATAATTTTTATCATATCAAAAATCAAAATATTATTTATAATTAGTCTAAATTAACGTTTAAAAACTGTTAATCAATGCTTTCAGGAAAGCATTGATTATCTTTGTTTCTCTATAAAATAAAACAATTAATAATGAGTGGATTATTATCTTCATCCTTAGGCAGAAAAGTCGCAATGTCACTAAGCGGATTTTTCTTAATAACTTTTTTACTAGTTCATTTAGGAGTAAATTTAACTTTATTTGTTGGTGCTGAAACTTTTAATGCAGCATCACACTTTATGGCTACCAACCCTTTAATTCAGGTAATGCAATATGTTTTAGCTGCCGGTTTTATTTTCCATATCGCTATGGGAATTTGGCTAGAATTAAAAAATAGAGCTTCTCGCCCTATTAAATACGCTAAAAATAATGCAGCAGCAAACTCTGGATGGGCTTCAAGAAATATGATTGTAACGGGTATTGTTGTGTTGCTATTTTTAATTTTACACATAAAGGATTTCTTTATAAAAATTAAATTTGGCGAAGTTCATGATGATTACCAATTGGTAACAGACTTATTTAAAAACCCGCTTTACGTGTTAATTTATGTAATTGCCTTTGTTTTATTAGGCATACATTTAAGTCACGGATTTCAATCAGCATTTACAAGTGTTGGCGCAAGAGCTCCAAAATATTTAAAATTTGTAAAAAATGTAGGAATGGCTTTTAGTTATTTTATAGCTTTAGGTTTTTCAATTATTGCAATTTATTTTTACTTTGCTTAATATCAAATAATTATGGCGTTAGATTCAAAAATACCAAAAGGTCCAATAAAAGATAAATGGACTACTTATAAAGATAAAATAGACTTAGTTAACCCAGCAAATAAACGAAATATTGATGTTATCGTTGTTGGTACAGGTTTAGCAGGAGGATCTGCGGCTGCAACTTTGGCTGAGTTAGGTTATAATGTGAAAGCATTTGCCTACCAAGATTCACCACGTAGAGCGCATTCTATTGCCGCTCAAGGCGGAATTAATGCTGCTAAAAACTACATGGGTGATGGTGATTCAAATTACCGTTTATTTTATGATACAGTAAAAGGTGGCGATTATCGCTCACGTGAAGCAAATGTGCATAGGTTAGCCGAAGTATCTTCAAATATAATTGATCAATGTGTTGCTCAAGGGGTACCTTTTGCTCGTGATTATGGTGGTTTGTTAGATAACCGTTCATTTGGTGGGGTACTGGTTTCTCGTACTTTTTATGCAAAAGGACAAACAGGGCAGCAATTACTTTTAGGAGCATATTCTGCAATGAATCGTCAAATAGCCCGTGGAAAAATTGAAATGTTTAACCGCCATGAAATGCTTGATGTTGTAAAAGTTGACGGAAAAGCTAGAGGTATTATTGCTCGTAATTTAATTACTGGTGAAATTGAACGTCATTCTGCACATGCTGTTGTTATTGCAACAGGTGGTTATGGTAATGTTTATTTTTTATCAACCAATGCTATGGGTTCTAACGCAACTGCAGCATGGAAAATACATAAAAAAGGAGCATATTTTGCAAATCCTTGTTATACGCAAATTCACCCAACTTGTATTCCAAGAAGTGGTGATTACCAATCAAAATTAACATTGATGTCAGAATCTTTACGTAATGATGGTCGTATATGGGTTCCTGCAAAATTAGAAGATGCAAAAGCAATTCAGCAAGGAAAATTAAAACCAACACAAATTGCTGAAGCAGATAGAGATTATTATTTAGAAAGAAGATATCCAGCTTTTGGTAACTTAGTACCTCGTGATGTTGCATCGCGTGCAGCTAAAGAACGTTGTGATGCAGGTTTTGGAGTTAATGCTACCGGAGAAGCAGTTTATTTAGATTTTGCAGCTGCAATTGAACGTTACGGAAAAGAACAAGCAAAAATACACAATATTGAAAATGCTTCTAAAGAAAAAATTACTGAGCTAGGAACAAAAATGATAGAGGAAAAGTATGGTAACCTTTTTCAAATGTATGAAAAGATTGTTGATGAAAACCCATACGCAACACCAATGATGATTTATCCAGCAACACATTATACAATGGGTGGTGTTTGGGTTGATTATAATTTAATGACTACCGTTGAAGGGTTGTATTGTATTGGTGAAGCAAATTTTTCTGATCATGGCGCAAATCGTCTAGGAGCCTCTGCTTTGATGCAAGGATTGGCTGACGGTTATTTTGTACTACCTTATACTATTGGTGATTATTTATCAAAAGATATCCGAACAGGTAAAATACCAACAGACACTCCTGAATTTGATGCTGTTGAAAAAGAAGTAAAAGATAGAATCGATTTCTTTATCAACAATAAAGGATCAAAATCGGTTGATTATTTCCACAAAAAACTTGGAAAAGTAATGTGGGAAAAAGTAGGAATGGCTCGTAATGAAAAAGGATTAAAAGAAGCAATGGCAGAAATTAAAGCCATTCGTGAAGACTTCTGGAAAGAAGTAAAAGTGCCAGGGGATGCAAATGAAATGAACCTTGAATTAGAAAAAGCAGGAAGAGTTGCCGATTTCTTGGAGCTGGGTGAACTTTTTGCAAAAGATGCCTTAAACAGAAATGAATCTTGTGGAGGTCACTTTCGTGAAGAATCTGTTGAATTAGATGGTTTACAAAAAGGAGAAGCAAAACGTAATGATAAAGATTATGCTTATGTTTCGGCTTGGGAATACAAAGGAGAACCTGCTGATGCCATTTTACACAAAGAAGAACTTGAGTTTAAAGATATTGAATTAAAACAACGTTCATACAAATAAGATTGATATGATGAATCTGACATTAAAAATTTGGCGACAAAAAAACGCCCAAGACAAAGGAAAATTAGTTGAATATAAAGTAACTGAGATTTCAGAACATATGTCCTTTTTAGAAATGATGGATGTTTTAAACGAACAATTGGTTAATAAAGGGGAAGAGCCTGTTGCATTTGATCATGATTGCCGTGAAGGAATTTGTGGTATGTGTTCTCTTCAGATCAATGGTGAAGCGCACGGTCCAGATAGATTAGTTACTACCTGCCAGTTACACATGCGTATGTTTAAAGATGGTGAAACTATTTATATTGAACCATTTAGATCAAAAGCATTTCCTGTAATAAAAGATTTGGTTGTTGATAGAATGGCTTTTGAACGTATCCAACAAGCAGGAGGATATATTTCTGTAAATACATCTGGTAATACCCAAGATGCAAATGCAATTCCAATTTCAAAACACGATGCAGATTTATCAATGGATGCAGCATCATGTATTGGTTGTGGTGCTTGTGTAGCAAGCTGTAAAAATTCATCTGCCATGTTATTTGTATCCGCAAAAGTTTCTCAATTTGCTTTATTACCCCAAGGTAAAGTTGAAGCTGCTGATAGAGTATTGAATATGGTAAAACAAATGGATGATGAAGGTTTTGGTAATTGTACAAATACAGGAGCTTGTGAAGTAGAATGCCCTAAAGGAATCTCCTTAGATAATATAGCCAGAATGAATAGAGAATATTTAAAAGCAAGTATTTGATTTCTGTGTAAGTATAAATGCATTTGATAAGATTATTAAAACCGTTAACTTTCAGTTTACGGTTTTTAATTTTAATTGTTGTAAATTAGTTACTTCAAATATTAAAATTAAAATCAGTATTATGGATGCATATTATAAATCTTTATTAGATAAAAACAAAGCATGGGTAAAAGAAAAATTATTAAAAGACAGAGAATTTTTTGATAAACTTACTGAAGGTCAGCAACCTCCGTTATTATGGATAGGATGTGCTGATTCAAGAGTTCCTGCCAATCAAATTATTGGAGCTGAACCTGGTGAAGTTTTTGTGCATAGAAACATTGCGAACTTGGTAGTACATACCGATATGAATATGCTATCTGTTTTAGATTATGCAGTAAATGTTTTAGAGGTAAAACATGTAATAGTTTGTGGTCACTACGGTTGCGGAGGTGTGCAAGCAGCAATGACTAATAACTCTTATGGAATTATTGATAACTGGATTAGACATATTAAAGATGTATATAGATTTCATAGTAAAGAATTGGATGCTATTACCGATGAAACCAAAAAATTTGACAAATTTGTAGAACTTAATGTAATAGAACAAGTTTACGATTTAGCAAAAACTAGTATTGTTCAAAATGCTTGGAAAAAAGGAGGTGATTTAAATATTCACGGTTGGGTTTATGCTTTAAAAAATGGATTAATTAAGGATTTAAATGTTACTTTTAATAATGATTCACAATTAAATAAAACTTATCAATTAGATCTTTAAAATTGCCTACATATTTAAAAAATATCAATTCAAAATTACCTTTTGCAACAACTAGTATTTTTGCTGTGATGAGCAAATTGGCTCAGGAACAAAATGCTATTAACTTATCGCAGGGCTACCCTGATTTTCCTGTTTCAAAGGAATTAACAAGTTTAGTTAGCAAGTACATGAAAGAAGGTTTCAATCAGTATGCTCCAATGCCAGGGATTTATAGTTTACGTGAAACCATAGCTGAGAAATTTTCTCAATTATATGGTATAAATTATAATCCTGAGAGTGAAATAACGATAACAGCAGGTGCTACACAGGCTATTTATACCATTATTTCAGCTTTTATTCAAAAAAATGATGAGGTTATTATTTTTGCTCCAGCTTATGATAGTTATGAGCCAACTATAAAATTGAATGGAGGTAAAACAATTGAAATTGAGCTAGGTAAATCCGATTATAAAGTTGACTGGAACAAAGTAAAAGAAAGTATAAATGATCAAACCAAAATGATCATTATCAATACGCCTCATAATCCCTCTGGGACGGTTTTATCTGAAAATGATATGAAATCTCTAGAGTCTATTATAAAGAATACCGATATCATCATTTTAAGTGATGAGGTATATGAGCATATCATTTTTGATAAGGTAAAACATCAAAGCGCTTGTTTATTTCCTAGTTTGGCTGAAAGAAGTTTTATTGTAGGATCATTTGGTAAGACATTTCATATAACAGGTTGGAAAATGGGTTATTGTCTCGCTCCTGCGGAATTAATGGCTGAGTTTAGAAAAACACATCAGTTCAATGTTTTTTCCGTAAATCATCCTATGCAAAAAGCAATTGCAAGTTATTTAAGATCTCCTGAAAATTATTTAGGATTATCGGAGTTTTACCAATCCAAGCGAGATTTTTTTATAAATGCGGTACAAGATTCCAAATTTACTTTAATTCCATCGAAGGGAACCTATTTTCAACTGTTGGGATATAAAAAAATAAGTGATGAAAAAGATTTTGATTTTGCCGTAAGACTTACTAAAGAAAAGAAAGTAGCATCTATACCCATATCAGGATTTTACAGTACAAATTTTGATAATAAGTCACTTCGTTTTTGCTTTGCTAAAAGCGAAGAAACTCTAAAAAGAGGAGCTGAAATATTAAATTCTATTTGATTTTAATTATGAAAAAATATTTGAATCTTACCTTGATCCAAACAGATACCGTTTGGAAAAATATTGATAAAAATTTAGAAATTTTAACAAAAAAATTAAGCGGTATTTCTAATGACACGGATTTAATTGTTTTACCCGAACTTTTTTCCACCGGCTTTACCATGAAAGGTGAAAATATTGCCGAGTTAATGGATGGGAAATCAGTTTTGTGGATGAAACAGATGTCAAAAAAGAAAGATTGTTTACTAATTGGAAGTCTGATCATTAATGATGATTCTAACATATTCAATCGGTTGATCGTTGCTTTTCCAGATGGGGAGATAAAGTATTATGATAAACGACATTTATTTTCTCTTGCAGATGAAGATAAAGTATTTACTCAGGGAAAAACAAGATTGGTTTTTGATTATAAAGGGTTTAAAATTTGCCCATTGATCTGTTACGATCTTCGTTTTCCGGTTTGGGCAAGAAATACCGAAGAATTTGATATTATTCTATTCGTGGCAAATTGGCCAAATGCACGAATAAAAACGTGGGATACTTTATTAAAAGCACGTGCAATGGAAAATTTGTGTTATTCTATTGGCGTGAATAGGGTTGGAGTTGATAATAATGATTTAGTATATACGGGTCATTCAGCGGTTTATGATGCAATAGGAAATACATTATTAGATTTTGAAGAAGGGAAAGAAGATATAAAAAGTATAAATTTAGAAAAAGAATATATCATAAAAACCAGAAATAAATTTGGTTTTTTAGAAGATAAAGATGAGTTTGAGATAAAATAAGAGGGGGTTTTGTCGAATTCAAAATAGTATCTCATTTTTTAATCATTTATTGTTTTATCTTTGTAACCTAATTTGGAAGGACTATGTTTTTATTTATTAGTGGTGCAGAAATTTTTATTATTCTAGTAATAGTTGTGATGCTTTTTGGTGCAGATAAAATTCCTGAACTAGCAAGAGGTTTAGGAAAGGGAATGCAACAATTAAAAAATGCAACGGAAGAGGTAAAAAAAGAGATCAGTGATTCTGCTAAAAAAAGCGGTATTGATACCGAATTCACAAGGGATATTGAAAAGGAAGTAAAAAAGATCAAAAATAAGGTTAAGGATAATATTGAAGATGTTACCGGACCTATAAAACGCGGATTGTAATTTGAATTTTTTCGATAATCTTATTCAACACGATAAAGAACTACTGGTTTATCTCAATGGTTTGGGTAATGAAAACTGGGACTCTTTTTGGATGTTTATCACTACTCCAATAAATTGGACACCTCTTTTTTTATTGTTTTTCTATTTAATTTTTAAAACTTTTGGCTGGAAAAAAGGATTGATTTTTATAATTATCACAGTTATTATGGTTGGTTTTTCTGACCAATTGACTGTTTTTATAAAAGATTTGTTTGGTCGATTACGACCCAACCGTGACACTGAATTAAGAGATATTATAAGACTTTTAAAAGATAATAAAAGTTTTAGTTTTGTGTCTGGTCATGCCACTACATCAACAGCAGTAAGCTTACTTATGTATCTAACATTAAAGAAGTATTATAAATACATCATTTTATTTTTTATATGGCCAGTTTTATTTGCCTATAGCAGGATCTATATTGGGGTTCATTTCCCCATTGATGTTATTGTTGGTGCTTTATTAGGTATATTAATTGGTTACCTTTTTTATCAATTAAGTTTAAAACTTTTGGCAAAAGTTGATACAGAAAAAATTATGGCAAAATAATTTCAATATGCTGTAATTATATAAAATCAATTTTTTGTATTAAATAGATGCTTTATTAAACAATTTCCTCATTGTGGGTTTACACAACCATCAAATTACAGCCTCTGATATCTGATTTATCAAACCTACCTAATATTTCAAATGTTCCGTCAGAGTGAATTTTCCCCAAATCTTGTGTTGCAATAAATGAACAGGAATTAATGTTTGCCAGATCGATCACATTGATCCCTCCTGTTCTGTTTTGTGATAAAATGGTTAATGCATCTTCTGTATCACGGATAAGAATTTTCATCCATGGAGGAGTTTTAAAAGCACCATTTCCTTTGGAATAACCCTGTGATAATAACTCTGTCATACCATATTCAGAGTGTATCTTTTCAACTCCAAATCCTTTACAAAGCAATTGGTGCAATTCTTCTTTTACCAGTTCTTTTCGTTTGCCTTTCATACCACCTGTTTCCATAACAATAGTATTTTTTAAGTTAAATTTTTTAAATTCAATTAAATCTAACAGCGCAAAGGAAACACCAATCAACAATATCTTCTTATTTTTTTTATCTAAATCTCTCAATTTATTTGAAAGACTTTCTAAATTATTTAAATAAAATCCACTTTTGGTAGATTTACTTTTTTGGATCAGATCATCTACCATATAAACTAAAGAAGATCCTTTTCGTTCTAAATAATTTGGTAAAAGAGCCAAAATAATATAATCTTCAATATTGCCATAAAAATGTTGAAAGCCTTTTAAATAACTATTTTCATACAGTTGAATATCAGTTATATAATGTTTGCTCTGGCTCATGCCGGTGGTACCACTGCTTAAAAAAACTTCCTGAACTTCATTATTAGATGAAAGTATTTTATGCGTTTTAAAAAACTGAATGGGTAAAAAGGGAATTTGTTCTATTTCTTTTACAGAAGAAATATCTATATGTAGCAGATTTAAATACTTTTTATATAAATCATTATTCTTTGCCTGAAATCGAAAGACTTCAAGAGCCTGACGATCAAAATTTTTATCATTTATCAAATCAAAATTTTTGGAGAAAATCATACCAATATTTTGTGTAAAAGTAACCAATTTATACGCAACCCAAGAGGTAATTATGTATCTTAAGAGTTACAAGTATTGGTTGTTTGATTTTAAAAAATGATATGGAAAAGATATTTTTCGTTATTTTTATACTACTTTTAACGGTTTCTTGTTCAGATGATGACAGTTCAAATTATCATTATGAATTGTTATCTGTGGAGGAGGCTGATGTTCCAAACGAGTTTGTTTATGGGCAAATTTATTATATTACAGTAAAATATATTCGTCCAACGGAGTGTTATGTTTATAATGACGTATTGTATGAATATGATTATGATGCGCGAAATATTGCTGTGATCTCTACCGTTGTTGAAGATAATAATTGTGAGGTTATAGATAGTGATGAAGAGTTAACCATTAGGGTACAGGCATTGCAAACAACCCCGTATATATTCAGATTCTGGCAAGGAGATGATGATGATGGGAATCCGATTTATTTAGAAATAGTTGTACCCGTAGTATAAATTAAACAATCAATTAAGCGAATGAGTTTAAAACAACTCATACATAAAAGTAAGAAAAGAGATATAAAATCTCAATCAGAAATTTACCAACTTTTTGCTGGTAAACTTTTTGCATTGTGCTTAAAATACTCAAAAACGCCTCAAGAGGCTGAAGATAATTTGCAAGAAGCATTTATCACCATTTTTAATAAAATGGAACAATATAAATTCAAAGGCTCTTTTGAGGGTTGGATGAAAAGAATAGTGATCAATACCGCATTACAAACTTATAGGAAAAAGAATGTTCTTAATTTGGTTGAAGAGAATTTTCCTGAGGAAGTGGAGGTTGAAATTAATGAAGATAAAATTAGTTTAGATTATTTGTTAAAGATTATTCGTGAATTACCGGATAGGTACAGAATGGTTTTTAATTTATATGCATTGGACGGATATTCTCATAAGGATATTTCAAGTATGCTTGGAATTGCTGTGGGAACATCAAAATCAAACTTGTCTAGAGCAAGGTTGATCTTAAAGGAAAAAGTTGAGTTAAGTCAACAAAAACAAAGTTTGAAGTTGTTTTAAAATGATTGAAAGAAAGAATATAGATAGAGTGTTTCAAGAGAACTTTAAAGATCTGGAAATTGAGCCAGATAAAAAAGTTTGGGAAAATATTGAAGTTGCTTTAAATGAGAATCACTATAAAAAAACCATTTCATTATGGCAAAGGTTAAGTGGTGTTGCCATAATTTTAGTGCTTTTTCTAACCGGTGGAATATGGTATACCAATTCTAATGCCGAAAGATCATCTATCAATAGAATAACAAATACCAATGATAATAGCTTTAACACAGATAATGTTATTCCAATAAACAGGAATGTTGAAAATACTGAAGCAAGAATTGTACAAGTAAATCCAAATAAAAAAAAGAGGATTGAAAAGAAAAAGAATCCTGTTTTTGTAAAAAAACCAAATAATGATGTGATTGTAACAACAACTGATATTTCTTCGGTTTACAAAAACATAGAAAACAAATACATTATTGATAAAAATGATTTTATTGATGCTTTAAAAACCGATCAACATTTAATAACACAAATTGAACCTGAAAAAGAAATATTAAAAGAGTCCTCTAATTCCAAAAAATGGTCAGTTGGGTCTACTGTTTCTCCTATTTATTATAATTCTTTGCAAAATGGATCACCCATCAACGAAAATTTATCTAATAACAAAACAACGACGGATGATGCATTTTCTTATGGAGTAAAAATTAATTACCAGTTAACAAAAAAAATTAATTTACAATCGGGAGTTAA
>JADGEA010000295.1 GCA_016744615.1 Flavobacteriaceae bacterium | reverse complement strand
TAGTTAAAAAATGGAAACGATAAATAAAACAACAATTCAGCTAAATACCATTGAAGAAGCTATTGAAGATGTGAAAAATGGAAAATTGATCATTGTTGTAGATGATATTGATAGAGAAAATGAAGGAGATTTTATTGCTGCTGCAGAAATGGTTACGCCAGAAATAATCAATTTTATGGCAACTTATGGAAGAGGTTTGATCTGTGCTCCGTTAACGGATAACAGGTGTGATGAACTGGATCTTAATTTAATGGTTGGTAAAAATACAGTTTTGCACAACACACAGTTTACAGTTTCTATTGATTTGATAGGAGATGGGTGCACCACAGGTATTTCTGCATATGATCGTGCTAAAACAGTGAAAGCACTTACTTTAGATAAAACGGTATCTGGTGATTTAGGCAGACCAGGTCATATATTTCCTTTAAGGGCAAAAGAAGGGGGAGTATTAAGAAGAACCGGTCATACCGAAGCTGCAATTGATCTTGCAAAACTGGCAGGTTTGAAACCAGCGGGGTTATTAGTTGAGATTTTAAACGAAGACGGTAGTATGGCACGTTTGCCACAGTTGATAAAGGTGGCAAAGAAATTTGATCTTAAAATAATTTCAATTGAAGATCTTGTAGCGTACAGAATGCGTCATGATTCATTGATCGATAAAGTGGAAGATTTTAGTATTGAAACCAGATTTGGAAAATTCTGTCTTAGAGCTTATAAACAAACCACTACCAGTCAGGTGCATGTCGCACTAACAAAAGGAAACTGGAAAAGAGGAGAAGAGGTGATGGTTAGAGTTAATTCTACATTGATCAATAATGATATTATTGGAACATTAACCAATAATCCAGATGATCAATTAAGTAAAATGTTTGACTTGATCAATAAAGAAGGAAAAGGAGCTATCGTATTTATCAATCAGGAGTATCAGTCGTATGATTTGATAAATAGATTGAAAAATCTAAAGAAAGCTCAGGCCGACAATGAAAAACTGGCACCAGTAGGAAAAATGGATGCAAAAGATTTTGGAATTGGTGCTCAAATTTTACATGATTTGAATATTACAAAAATACGTTTGATATCTAATGGTGAGTATTCTATTAAAAGGGTAGGGATGATTGGCTATGGATTGGATATTGTAGATTATATTCCATTTTAGAAATGAATAAATCTTTGTGTTAAATAATTTTTTTTGTGAGTAAGATTCGTAAAATATTGTACCCGTTTTCATTATTATATGGAGAAATAGTTGGTATGCGAAATAAAGCATTTGATAAAGGTGTTTTGTCTACAACATCTTTTTCAATTCCTAATATTGTGGTTGGTAATTTAAATGTTGGTGGTACAGGAAAATCTCCCCAAATAGAATATTTGATACGATTGTTGAAAGATAATTTTAAAACCGCTGTTTTAAGCAGAGGGTATAAAAGAAAAACAAAAGAATTTCAAATTGCCGATGAAAGTTCAACTGCTGACCAGATTGGAGACGAGCCTTTACAGTTTTATAAAAAATTTGAGGATATAATTGTAGTTGTTGATGCAGATAGGGTCAATGGTATCAAACAGTTGAACTTACAGAATCCAAAACCTGAAGTGATCTTATTGGATGATGCTTTTCAGCACAGACAAGTGCAACCGGGATTTGTTATTTTGCTTACTTCATTTGGGAGTTTGTATGTGGATGATATAGTTTTGCCTGCAGGAAATTTGCGTGAAAAAAAAGAGGGATCCAAAAGAGCACAAATTATTATTGTTACAAAATGTCCTGATAAATTATCAGAGGAAGAACAATTTGAAATTTCGAAGAAGTTAAAACCTGAATTGAATCAGACTGTATTTTTTACCAGGATCAATTACTATAAAGCTGTTGTTAGGGGTAAAGAAGAGATAGCTATTTTAGATTTGAAAAAGTATAAGGTTCTGTTGGTGACAGGAATTGCAAATCCTAAACCTTTGGTTGAATTTATAAAGGCAAATGAAATTGATTTTATACATTTGAAGTATCCCGATCATCATAATTTTTCAACTAAGGATTTAAAAAAGATTAGTGATACATTTGAGGGTATAAATGAGAAGAAGAAAATTATTCTCACTACAGAAAAAGATTATGTACGTAACTTTTCTGAAAATGACGAAAATGTTTATTATTTGCCAATTCAAACTGAATTTTTAGATAATGGAAAAGATTTTAATAAAATAATATTGAATTATGTACAACAAAATACAGGAAACAGTTGAATTTTTAAAGAAAAGGGGTATTCAAGAACCGGATTTTGGAATTGTTCTTGGTACAGGTTTGGGGAGTTTGGTCAATATGATCAATACTGAAATTAGTATTCCTTATAAAGAAATTCCTAATTTTCCGGTTTCAACAGTTCAGGGACATTCAGGAACTTTGATCTATGGAAAACTGGGCAATAAGAATGTAGTAGCCATGCAAGGCAGATTTCATTACTATGAAGGCTGGAAAATGAAAGAGGTTACTTTTCCTATTAGGGTAATGAAATTTTTAGGTATTGAAAATTTAATTGTTTCTAATGCTTCCGGTGGTGTAAATCCGAGTTTTAAAGTTGGTGATATCATGATCATAAATGATCATATCAATATGATGCCTGAGCATCCTTTGCGAGGGATGAATGATGATAGATTTGGCCCGCGTTTTTTAGATCTGCACGAGCCTTACAATTTAAAAATGATTGAGGTAATGGAAAATATTGCCAGGCAAAATAATATTCCTGTTCAAAAAGGAATATACCTTGCTTTACAGGGGCCAACCTTTGAAACTCCAGCAGAGTATAAAATGGTTAGTTTGATGGGAGCTGATGCTGTTGGTATGAGTACAGTTCCTGAAGTAATTGTAGCCAAACATATGGGTATGCATTGCTTTGGTATTTCGGTAATAACTGATTTAGGAATTGAAGGTTATGTGGAAGAAGTATCACATGAAGCTGTTCAATTAGCAGCAAAATCATCTGAAAAAAAGATTAGTAAATTGGTTAAGGAATTTGTAAAGAGTTGGGAGTAAATATCTTTTTTGATTAAATATAAAATTAAAAAAGCATCCCAATATTGGGATGCTTTAATTTACTAACTCAAAATTAATCATAATGAAAACAAAACTTTAAGGAATTTTGATTCATAACCCTAAAGTATGATTTATTTTACAAATATACAAGTTTTATGGTAGTTACTTCTAAAAAATATTGTTAAAATAATTGTAATAACTCTTCATATAAAGTTAAATATTCCTTAATTATGCTGTTGAAATCTGTTATAATGACAGTTTTAAAGGGTGTTTTATGAATTTAAGTCAATTAATAAAATATTGTAAAAATTCTCTTTTAAAAATTTTAAACCAAATGTTTGTGTGCCCGGTAAGACGACCTTACTAAAGCACCACTTTCCACATATTTAAACCCTAAGTCTAAACCAATCTCTTTATATTTTTCAAATTGATCCGGAGTTATGAAATCAGAAACTGGCAAATGTTTTTTACTGGGCTGTAAATACTGTCCGATGGTTACAATGTCAACTTTAGCATTTTTAAGGTCGTGTAGGGTTTCAATAACTTCTTTTTCAGTTTCTCCTAGTCCAAGCATAATACCTGATTTGGTTCTTCTCTGACCACTTTCTTTTATGTACTTTAATACCTCAAGA
>JADGEA010000082.1 GCA_016744615.1 Flavobacteriaceae bacterium | reverse complement strand
GGAGTAACAACAACAGTATTAAAAACTCCAATTTCTTCAACTTTACCAAACTTATCGTCAATTTCAATCCAATCATTAACATGATATGGTTTCAGTGATAAAACAATAAGCCCTGAAGCAAAATTACCTAAACTTCCTTGTAATGACATTCCAATTGCAAAAACGGAAGCTGCAATTATAGTTGCAAAAATAGTAAGTTCAATACCAACGATTCCTGCAACTGCAATAAGTAAGAATATTTTTAATGAAACGCTTACAATTGACATTAAAAATGGGCGAATGTTTGCTGACATTCCACCTTTTTCTAAAGCTATTTCAAAGAGTTTTACTAGTTTTTTTATAAGCTTAAAACCAATCCAAAGTATGACAATTGCCAATAAAACTTTTGGAGCAAAAAGGATTATTTTTTCTTGTGCTATTTCTAAGTACTGCGTGATTTTATCCATGTAAAAATATTAGAGTCTAAATGTATAAAAATATTAATTAAAAGGTTCTTTATTTCATGAGATCCCGATTTTTGTTTTTCTACTGTCAACAAGTTCGGGATAAACGACCTATATATACCTTTGCTAAATGAGAAGGGGATCCCGCAACCATTTCTTTTTTGCGGGATAAGCGATTCACACTCTTTCGTATTAAACGAAAGAGGTTCTCTGCTTACATATTTCGTCTATACTGCCCGCCAACCTCAAACAGGGCAGAAGTAATCTGACCTAAGGAACAAACTTTAGTGGCTTCCATCAATTGCTCAAAAACATTGTTGTTTTCAATAGCTTTTTGTTTTAATTTTTGAATCGCTTCTGTTGATTTATCTTGATTGGCTGTATGTAAATTTTTGATTACTTCTATTTGGTATGATTTTTCTTTTTCGGTAGCCCGAATTACTTCTTGTGGTAATATTGTTGGAGACCCTTTGCTACTTAAAAAAGTATTAACACCAATTATTTCAAACTTACCAGTATGTTTTAGCTCTTCATAATATAAACTTTCTTCCTGAATTTTTGAACGTTGATACATCGTTTCCATAGCACCTAAAACGCCGCCTCGTTCGGTAATTTTATCAAATTCTTCATATACAGCTTCTTCCACCAGATCGGTTAATTCTTCAATAATAAATGAACCTTGTAACGGATTTTCATTTCTGGCTAAGCCTAGCTCTTTGTTTATTATTAATTGAATAGCCATAGCTCGTCTTACAGATTCTTCGGTTGGTGTAGTAATAGCCTCATCATAAGCATTGGTATGCAAAGAATTACAATTATCGTAAATTGCATAAAGTGCTTGTAATGTTGTTCTTATATCATTAAAATCAATTTCTTGGGCATGAAGTGATCGACCAGAAGTTTGAATATGGTATTTTAACATTTGCGCTCTTTCATTAGCACCATATTTTAATTTCATTGCTTTTGCCCAAATTTTACGAGCAACTCTACCAATTACTGAATATTCTGCATCAATTCCGTTAGAGAAAAAGAAAGATAAATTTGGTCCAAACTTATTAATATCCATTCCTCGACTTATATAATATTCCACGTAAGTGAAACCATTAGAAAGTGTGAAAGCCAATTGTGAAATTGGATTAGCCCCGGCTTCGGCAATATGATAACCCGAAATAGAAACCGAATAAAAATTACGGATATTATTGAGTGTAAAATACTCTTGAACATCGCCCATCATTTTTAGAGCAAATTCAGTTGAAAAAATACAAGTATTTTGTGCCTGATCTTCTTTTAAAATATCTGCTTGCACAGTTCCTCTAACTTTAGCTATAGTTTCATTTTTAATTTTTTGATATACGTTTTGAGGTAAAACCAAATCTCCTGTAAGTCCTAATAGCATCAAACCCAGACCATTATTTCCTTCAGGTAATTCACCTTGGTAACTTGGTCGGTCAATACTATTTGGGTAAATTTCGGTTAGTTTTTTTTCAACCTCTTTCTCTAGTCCGTTTTCACGGATATATTTTTCACATTCTTGATCAATAGCAGCATTCATAAAGTAACCAAGTAGCATTGGTGCAGGACCATTGATGGTCATCGAAACAGAAGTCAGTGGATTTGTTAATTCAAAACCAGAATACAATTTTTTTGCATCATCTAAACAGCAAACAGAAACTCCAGCATTACCAATTTTGCCATAAATATCAGGTCTCAAATCTGGGTCATTACCATATAAAGTAACACTATCAAAAGCAGTTGATAATCTTTTGGCAGGCGCATTAAAACTTACATAATGAAATCGTCTATTGGTTCTTTCTGGCCCGCCTTCACCAGCAAACATTCTTGTAGGGTCTTCTCCAGTTCTTTTAAAGGGATAAATACCCGCAGTAAAAGGGAATTCTCCTGGTACATTTTCTTGTAGACTCCAAAGTAATAAATCGCCCCAAGCTTTATATTTTGGTAAAACGATTTTAGGAATTTGTAAATGAGATAATGATTCAGAATGTGTTGTTATATTTATTTCTTTATCACGTACTTTAAAAGTAAAAACATCCTTTTTATAGCTTTGTTTTTTACTGTCAAAATTTAAAATAATATCCCAATTATGTGAGTTTAAATCTTTTTTTAGTTCGCTAAACTCATTTATTAATTGATAAACTAATTCTTTTTTTTCAGATGAAAAATCTTTGTTTTCAATACCATTTTCATGGATAGTAATTTTTTCATTAGCAACTGTTTCTATGGTTTGATGAATGCCATATAATTTTTGAGCAATATTACTTTGATCAATACACCATTTGTCATAAGCCAGATTGGTTTCTGAGATTTCAGAAAGGTACCTCACTCGCTTAGGCGGAATAATGAAGAGTTTTTCACTCATTGCTTCACTAATCTCAAAAGTACTTTTAAGAATAGTTTTAGTTTTTTCGTTTATTTTTTGAATAATAAATCGATATAAATTATTTGTGCCAGGGTCATTAAATTGAGAAGCAATGGTACCATAAACAGGCATGGTTTCAATATTGTCATCCCAAAGATTATGGTTTCGTTGGTATTGTTTTTTTACATCGCGTAATGCATCTAAGGCTCCCTTTTTATCAAATTTGTTTAATGAAATTACATTAGCAAAATCAATCATGTCAATTTTTTCTAATTGTGTTGCCGCACCATATTCAGGAGTCATTACATAAAGAGAAACATCAGAATGGTCTAAAATTTCAGTGTCAGATTGTCCAATACCCGAAGTCTCTAAAATGATGAGGTCGTAATTGGCAACTTTTAAAATATTAAGAGCATCGCTAACATGTTTTGAAAGGGCTAAATTAGATTGTCGAGTTGCTAGTGATCGCATATAAACTCGTTCATTATTAACTGAATTCATGCGAATTCTATCTCCTAATAATGCGCCACCTGTTTTTCTTTTGGAAGGATCGACAGAAACTATAGCGATATTTTTTTTAGGAAAGTCGGCTAAAAACCGCCTAACCAATTCATCAACTAATGATGATTTTCCAGATCCACCAGTGCCAGTAATTCCTAATATTGGACAGGTGTTTTTATTCCCCGAAAGGGAAAAGCTTTTAAAAATTTCAATAAATTTATCATGGCTATTTTCAGCCAATGATATTAATCTAGCAATAGTATTTACGTCATTATTTTGTAAACTTTCTGATATGTTTTTTGTTTTAGGAAGGTGTTCAGATGGAGAGAAATCACTTTTTTCAACCATATCATTAATCATTCCTTGTAAACCCATTTTTCGTCCATCATCAGGTGAATAAATTCGGGTAATACCGTAATCCATTAAGTCTTTGATTTCTTTTGGCAGAATTACACCACCACCACCACCAAAAATTTTGATTTGCGAAGCTCCTTTTTCTTGCAGTAAATCATACATGAATTTAAAATACTCATTATGACCACCCTGATAAGACGTTAAGGCTATAGCATTGGCATCTTCTTGAATTGCAGTATTTACAACTTCTTCTACACTACGATCATGACCCAAGTGAATTACTTCCACTCCAGTGGATTGAATAATTCTTCGCATCACATTTATAGCTGCATCGTGGCCGTCAAAAAGTGAGGCTGCAGTAACAATTCGTATCTTGTTTTTAGGGATATATGTCTTCGCTCTTTCCATAGAAATAAACTTCAATAATTGAATTGCAAGTTAATAAATTTGCAGGAGTAAATTTTGGCCTCACAAATTGAAAATCAGTAATTCACAATAAACACTTTCATTTGATGAAAGATCAACTATTTTTCCAAAAATATGGTGTAAAAATTATAAGAACGGTAAAAAGTTCTAATCTTCCCAATAGCATTAAAAATGCCGCCCACCATTTTCCGAAAGGAGGAAGGATATCATAATTATTTACCGGACTCAATTCGCCAAAAGCAGGGCCAACATTACCTAAGGAGGAAGCAGATGCCCCTAAAGAAGTTAGAAAATCTAATCCCATAAGCCCAAAAATAGAAGCACCAACTGCTACGATAATAAGGTATAGAATGAAAAATGCCATGATATTGAAAACGATTCCCCGGGTAACGGATTTGTTATTATATCTTACCGGAATGATTCCATTTGGATGGATGGTTCGTTTGAATTCCAAAAACCCATTTTTGATCATAATAATGTGGCGCACAATTTTTACACCACCAGCTGTTGAGCCTGCAGAAGCACCCATAAACATTAAGATAAAAAACATGATGGTTAAAAATGGTGACCAGATGGTGAAATCTGCTGAGACAAAACCAGTAGTGGTAACAACAGTAAGAACCTGAAATAAAGAATGCCTGAAAGAACTTTCAAGTTCTCCCCAAACCATAGGGTGTGCAATAGCTTGAATTTCAGTTATATGTTTTGTTACTTCAGCATAGTAAAATACGATGATCGTAGATATTAATGTAAGTCCCCCAATTGCTATGGAATACCATTTAAATTCTTCATCATGTAAATATTTGCTAAATTTCCCTTTAATAGCGAAATAGCTGAGTACAAAATTTGTACCTGCTATAAACATAAAAACAATTACGATATATTGGATCACTGGTTGGTTATTCCAATAAGCCATACTTGCATTTTTGGTAGAAAAGCCCCCTGTTGAAAGCGTACTCATAGCGTGATTTATTGCATCGAAATACCCCATTCCTGCAACTTTTAATAAAATTGCCTGAGCAAAAGTCAGTCCCATATATAAAAACCATAGCCTTTTTGCTGTATCTGTAATTCTGGGGTGAAGTTTATCTGATGAGGGACCCGGAGCTTCTGCAGCAAATAATTGCATTCCTCCAATTCCCAGTAAAGGTAAAATTGCAATAGCCAAAACAATGATTCCCATACCACCAATCCAATGGGTTGTGCTACGCCAGAATAAAATACTTTTTGGCATAGCTTCAATATCATTTAAAATGGATGCTCCGGTTGTTGTGTAACCAGACATGGTTTCGAAAAAAGCATTTGTAAATGATGGGATTGCTCCTGAAAAGACATAAGGTAATGTACCTGATAAAGACATGGTGATCCAGCCCAGAGTCACAATTAAATAGCCTTCTCTTTTTTTTATTTGTTTCTCAAAACCTTTTGAAAAAAACTGCATTAAAATTCCGATAGTAATGGTAATTATTCCTGCAAATAAAATCCCTTGAAATGCACCATCATTATAATACCAGCTTACCACAGTAGAGAAGAGCATAAACCCTCCGTTAAAGAGTAGCAATATGCCCATCATTTGAAGAATAATCTTAATATTGAACTTTTTCATTAATCAAAGAATTTTTCAACTTTGGTTATTGATTTAGGAAAACAGCAGACAACTACTTTATCATCTTTTTGAATTTGGAAATCTCCCAAAGCGATCATTCCAACATCATCTCTAATTACTCCACCAATTATTGCAGTTCGGGGAAATTTTAGATCTTTGATCACTTTTTTAGTGATCTTTGAATTATTATGTGCTTTAAATTCTAAAATTTCAGCATTGACATTATTTAAAAAAGTCATTTCAAGAACTTCTCCTTTACGTATATATCTAAAAATATTATTTGCAGCTAATAGTTTTTTGTTGATTAGGGTATCAATACCTATATTTTTACTTAGATCAAAATAATCAACATTTTGTACCAAAGCAATTGTTCGTTTAACGCCTTTTGATTTAGCTAATAGGCAGGTCATGATATTGGTTTCGGATCTTCCTGTTACAGCAATAAGGGCATCCATTTCTGATACATTTTCTTCATCTAGCAGTTCAACATCTCTGCCATCACCATAAATAACCAAAGCATCAGGTAATTCTTCGGCAAGTTCAATTGCCCTGGTTTTATGCCTTTCAATTAGTTTAATGTTTAATTTTTTATCACAAAGCATTCGGGCTGTTTTTTCACCAATTTTACTTCCCCCAAGGATCATTACATTTTTAATTGGAGTGATGAATGTAGCAGAAAGTTTATTCAACTCTTCAACACCTTCTTTCAGAATGATAAAATAGGCTTGATCTCCTGCCATAAAAACGGTGTCTCCTCTTGGTATGATTGTTTCATTTGAGTTTTTTCGTTTGATAACAACAGGCATAAAATGAATTTCTGAAAAATTTGCAGCAGCTTGTTTAACAGACATTCCAACAAAAGGGGCGGTTTTTGAAAGTGTCATACCTACCATTGTTAATTTACCACCTTCAAATTCATGGGTATAGTGGAAAGTAGCTTGCTCAATCAATAATTTTATTTCATTTGTTGCAAGCTCATCTGTTGAGATCAGTTCGTCAATGCCTAAATCTGCAAAATCAATTCCGTTATTTGGATCTTTAAATTCAGTGTTACTAATTCTTGCAATGGTTTTTTTTGCTCCTAATTTTTTTGAAATTACACAAATAGTGATATTGGTTGTTTGTGAAGAGGTTACAGCAATTAATAGATCGGTATGTTCAATATTGGCATTTTTTAATCCGGAAATAGAAGTTGCATCACCTAAAATTGTTTTGATATCGAGTCGGGTGTCGGCATAAACCAATCTGTCTTTGTCTTGATCAATTAAAGTTATATCATGCGCTTCATACGAAAGTAGTTTTGCAAGATGAAATCCAACTTCTCCGGCACCAGCAATAATTATATTCATATGTATGCTTTTTTAATTAATAGATTGGTTTTGATATAGACAATAATTATGATCGAAATTAAACTTTTGGTTACAAATGTATTATTTTTCTTTTATATCTTTAGGTGATTTTACACATCAAAAATTAAATTATAAAATTCATGACCGATTATAAAAATTCATTCACAATAAAACAATGGAATGAAGATGACAGACCAAGGGAGAAATTACAAAAAAAGGGTAAGGTTGCCTTATCGGATGCTGAATTAATTGCCATTTTAATAGGGTCTGGAAACAGGGAGGAAAGTGCTGTAGAGTTATCAAAAAGAATTTTATCAACTATTGATAACAGTTTGAATCAACTTGGTAAATTATCTGTAACTGACCTAACAAAATTTAAAGGAATTGGAGAAGCAAAAGCAATTTCAATTATTACTGCGTTGGAACTTGGAAGAAGAAGAAGGTTAGAAGAAGCACTTGAAAAGCCAAAAATATCTTCAAGTAAATCGGTTTTTGATGTAATGCAGCCCATTATTGGAGAATTACAACATGAAGAATTTTGGATTATCTTTTTAAATAATGCAAATAAAATTCAGTTGAAGACTCAAATGAGTAAAGGTGGTATTACCGGTACATTGGTTGATACCCGATTGATTTTTAAACAAGCCTTAGAGTTGGCAGCAACAGGATTAATCTTATGCCATAATCATCCATCAGGAACTTTAAAACCCAGTAAATCAGATATTAATCTTACAAATAAAATAAAAAAAGGAGGAGAGGTTTTAGATATCAAAGTGTTGGATCACCTCATTATTACAGAAAAAGAATACTATAGTTTTGCAGATGAAGGGATATTGTGATGATAGTTTGTGATTTTTAGATTTCGAGTTTGAAAGAAAAACCTGAAATAGACAACAAGAAATATGAAACATTTTTAATACATTTGATTTTATACATAAAAAGCATTCATGTTATTAGTTTATTCACATAAGATTACTCCCAGATTAACTTATATTTTTAAGCATATTTTTGCAAGAATATTAAATATTGAAGTTGGTTTTACAACTAAAATAGAAACATTTATAGCGCATGATGGGCTAAAAATATCCTATGCAAAACAACCTTTGGGTAGTGAATTATTTATCAGAAGTAATGATCTTCTTTTTGAGCAGGGGGTTGATTACTTTGATATTTCTGTTGTAAATTGGGACGGGGTTCCTTGTTTTTTTCAAACCAATCCATCATCCGAATTACCATTTGATATTTTTGCTGCAGGATTTTATTTAATAAGTAGATATGAAGAATACTTGCCACATGTAAAAGATGAGTTTGAACGATTTCCTGCGGAAGAAAGTCTTGCTTTTCAGAATAAATTTTTGGATAAACCAATTATTGACATATGGGCTTATAAATTTAGAGATATTTTGTTGCAAAAGTTTCCTGATTTTAAAGTAGATATAATTAATAAAGAAAGAAAATTTCAATTTATGTCTACAATTGATGTAGATATTGCCTATAAATATAAGAACAAAGGTATTATTAGAACTTTAGGAGGTCTGATCAAAGACATGTCGCAGTTTAATATACAAGAAATTGGGTACCGGTTGATGGTAATATTTGGAATAAGAAAAGATCCTTTTGATATTTTTGACAAATTAATCTCTTTACATAGAAAGTATGATATCAAAACCATATTTTTCTTTTTGATGAGTGAATATACCACTTATGATAACAATACTTCCGTTGGGAATTTGAAATATAAATTATTGATCAAGAATGTTGCTGATTATGTTAAGGTAGGAATTCATCCTTCCTATTATAGTATGAAGGATGAGCAAAAAATGAAAAAAGAAAAACAAAGATTAGAAAACATTGTAAATTTTCCAATTAATAAATCCAGACAACATTACTTAAGAATGGATTTACCTGAGACATATCAAAAGCTAGTTGATATTGAAGTTGGTGAAGATTATACTATGGGATATGCTTCAAATTATGGGTTTAGAGCTAGCACCTGTACTCCGTTTTATTTTTATAATATTGATTTTGAAATTCAAACACCTCTTAAAGTTTTTCCTTTTGCCGTAATGGATGGTACATTAAAAGAATATTTAAACTGTACCCCAAAAAGAGCATTGGATATTATGCTAAAATTAGCGGAAGAAGTTAAAGAAGTGAATGGACTTTTTATAACCCTATTTCATAATGAATCTATAAGTGGAACAGGGCAGTGGAGAGGATGGAATCGGTTGTATGAAAAGTTATTAAAGGAAATGAGTACAAAAGATAAATGATAAAATTCCAAATTTATCAAACCTCAAAGTGATAAAATATATAGCTTATAAAAATCTTGATATTGCAAAATATGATACATGTATTGAAGAATCAATTAATGTCCGAATTTATGCATATAGCTGGTATTTAGATTGTGTTGCAGATAATTGGGACGCTTTGGTCTTAAATGATTATGAGGCTGTTATGCCCTTGCCAAGAAGGAAAAAGTATGGTTTGAATTATATTTACCAAATTCCCTGGGTACAACAATTAGGGGTTTTTTCAAAAGATAATACCAATGAAAGTTTGGTTCAGAATTTTATTGATCATATTCCTAAAAAGTTTGTATTGGTGGATTATATGTTTAATACAAAGAACAATTTTTTGAGCAAGTATGCTGTAAAAAGAACAAACTATGTGTTGAATTTGGATAAGTCATTTGATGAAATCAGCCAAAACTATAATAAAAACAGAAAAAGAATTATTAGGCGAGAATTCTCTGATTATATCATTGATAAAAATGGCAGTATTGAAGACTTTTTAGATTTATATGTAAATCAAAATGTTAATTATAAAACACATAAAGATTCTTATGAAAAACTTCAAAAGCTTTTAAATATTAAATGTAGTTCAGTTTATATTTGGAATGTGTATAAAAATGAAGAATTATTAGCGGGGTTGGTATGGTTAATTGATAAAAATAGAATAACCTATTTGTTACCAGTTGCCACAGATCTAGCTAAAAAGGATAATATTCCAACATTTATCATCAATGAATTAATTAAAGAATACCAAAACACCAATTATATTTTAGATTTTGAAGGTTCAATGATAGAAGGAGTAGCCAATTTTTATAGAAGTTTTGGAGCTGTTAAGGAGGAGTATTATTGGTATAAAAGAAGGTTTAATATTTTTTATAGATGTCATTTAATCAATTAAATTAGCATAAAAATATTATTTTTACGAATGAGCCAATTATCTATATTATTTTTAAGTTCTTGGTATCCAAATGATGTTTTAAATCAAAATGGAAACTTTGTGCAACAACACGCAAGAGCCGTTTCGCTTTTTTGTAATGTTGCTGTCCTTAATGTACAAAGTAAACAGCAAAATGATAAAATTAAAGTTTGTAAAATATATAATGGGAATGTTTATGAGGTAATTGTATATTATAAAAAGATTAATTCAACTTCTGTGTTGTCTTCTTTTTCAAAAAAGAAAAGACAACACAAAGCTTTTCTTGAAGGATATTCACAAATTTTAAATGAATTTAAAAAGATTGATCTTGTACATTTGAATGTTGTTTTACCAGCAGGATTTTTCGCTTTGTATTTGAATAGGAAATTTAACATCCCTTTTATTGTAACAGAACACAGTACTATTTATTTAAATTCAAACCCAATTAGTCATAGCCTTATTGAAAGATACTCTGTAAAAAAGATAACAAGAAAAGCAGATTTTATTTGTCCGGTTTCCATTGATCTAAAGAATGCTCTTATTAAATATGGTATTAGTGGAAATTTTATTGTAATTCCAAATGTTGTAAATAAAAAAGTATTTCATTTTGTAAATAAAAAAGAAGGAGGTAGAATTAAGTTATTACACGTTTCTACATTAAATGAAGAGCATAAGAATATTAAAGGTATTTTGAATGTGATTATGGAATTATCTAAGATAAGAAAAGATTTTGTTTTTCAAATTATTGGAGATGGTGATATTGAAAGTGTAATAAATTACGCCAAAAGTATTAAATTAGATAAATACTTTTATGACTTTAAAAGTCAAAAACCATCAGAACAAATAGCAAAAGCTATGCAGTCAAGTCATTTATTCATTATGTTTAGTAATTATGAAAATTCACCATGTGTAATTTCAGAATCGCTTGTTTGTGGAGTTCCGGTTTTGTCTTCAAATGTTGGAGGAATTGATGAAATGATTTCAAAAGAAAATGGTATTTTAGTTGCTGCAAGGAATGAAAAAGAATTGCTTTTTAGTTTAAATAAGATGCTAAATAACTTTTCTCCCTACAAAGGTATTGATATTTCTGAAAAAGCTATTTCAATATACAGTTATGAGAGTGTTGGAAAACAATTTTTAGATATTTACCAAAAAGCATTAGAATTTTGAGTGATTATGGATTTACCATAGTAAGAAATTATAAATATGAATTAGATTTTGAATTCTTATTTAAAAAAAAATTTAAATCAAAAGACGGTTTAAACTATTTTTTTGGATATAATTCCTTTTCTAAATTTAACAATGATAAATTATTTGATGAGAATAAATTTTTTATTATTGGCCTAGATGGTGTTATTTTGAATTTGTCAGCACTAAAAAATGAATATGCAATTTCTGATGTATTTCTATTAATTATACACCTTTATAAGAAGTCAAAACAAAATTTAGCCTACCAGTTAAAAGGTGATTTTAGTGGATTTGTATTTTGTAAAACCACCAATGAACTAGTCTTTTTTAATAGTAAAGTTGCTGCAAAGCAGATTTTTTATAGTGAGGTTGGTAAATCATTTATCATCACTTCAGCAATTAGAAGTATTATAAATTTAAAGAAAAAACTAAATATAAAAAGTTATTTAAATATTCCTGCCTGTTATAATATGCTTACTTACGGAGGAATGATAGAAGATCAAACTTTAATTGAAAATATTAAAAAACTAAACGCAGGTTATTATTTGAGATTGACCAATGAAAAGATGTTTTTAAATAAATATTTTGATTTTAATAATATAGATTATTCGTTAGAGAATAAAGATCAGGCGATTGAGAAACTAGATATTCATTTTAAGGATGCTGTTTTATTGGAGTATAGAAAAGATGAAGAGTATAATTATAAACATTTAGGAACTTTAAGTGGAGGATTAGATTCAAGGTTAAACATTATGTTTGCAAGTAAAATTGGATTTAAGATTGATAGCTTTTGTTTTTCACAAAGTAATTATTTAGATGAAAAAATAGCAAGAAAAATCTCCAATGATTTGAATTTAAATTTCCAGTTTGTTCCTTTGGATAATGGTGATTATTTACAAGATTTAATTAAAAATGTAGATGTAAATAATGGCTTGCAGTTTTATTTAAATGCAGCTCATTTTAATTATGCACTTGGTGAAATTGATTTATTGGATTATGGTCTTATTCATACAGGTCTAGCTGGAGATGGGGTTTTGGGAGGTTTCTTAACTAAAAGAGGTCGCCCTAATTTTTATTCTGATAGGATTTCGGATAAGTTTATATCCAAATTAAAGAATGATAGCAGAATAGAAAAGGAGTATAAGAATGAAGAGATTTTTAAATTATATCAAAGAGTTTTTAATATTACTAATTTTGGTTCATATGTTGCAGAATCAAATCAAACATATTTGGTTTCTCCCTTTTTAGATGAAGATTTTTTAATTACTGCTCTATCTATTGATCCTTCACTAAAAAAGAATCAAATATATTTGGATTGGCTTTTTAAAAAGCACTCAGATGTTACAAAATATACATGGGAAAAAACAGGGCTCAAACCAGATGCTAAGTATAAAACAAAATGGAGTAGATATACAAATAAAATAAAAAAAGAATTCTTTCTTTTGATAAATCAACAATATAAAATATCTATGACTCCAGAAGATTTTTGGTTGCATTCAAATGTAAAAAATCAAAATTTTTATAGCCAGGTATTTAAGAAGAAAATAGATTTATTTATTGGTAATTTTGAATTGCATCAAGATTTATGTCTTGCTTTTGATCAAGGAGATATTAATGAAAAATCTGCTGTTTTAACTATTTTAGAAATAGCAGATAAATTTGAACTAACGATTTGAATTTAAAAGATTACATAGATGAATTTAGATCAAGATCTGGCATTTCTGTTGTTTTATCTGCAGTAATTGAGAAGGTTGGTGGTTTTTTACTTGTTTTAATTTCAACACATTTTTTAACAAAAGAGACTTATGGATTAGTTATATATGCGAATACTATACTTGTTTTTCTTTTTCCTTTTATAGGGTTTGGGATTCATCAATCTTTACTTAGGTATGGTTCTTTGAGTAAATCTCAAGAAGGAAAAAAAAGATTATTTAATTATACGTTTAAAAAGGGCTTATTATATTCATTTCTGTTTATTTTACTGGTTGTACTTTTATCACCAATAATTACTTTAAATGTAAGAGACTCCAGAATATTTTTAATCATATTGAGCATACAATTGATTAGCCTGTTTATGTATGAAATGATTAGAATCTATAGTAGACTAATCAATGTAAATAACCTCTATTCACAAATCACCATAGTGAAAACTATTTTGATTGTATTTGTTAGTTATTTTTTAATCATAAAATATGGTGCAATAGGTTTTGTGCTAGGACTGTCTTTAACGCCATTATTTGTATCATTATTTTACCTGATCAAGATGAAGCTATTGGTTGATAGTTCTAAGAGTTTGTTAGATGTTAATCTTAAAGAAATCCTTCAGTATGGTTTTTTTACATCATTAGCAGGGGTCTTATCCCAGCTTTTATACGCAGTTGATATTCTTTTAGTAGCAAATATTTTATCAAATGAGCAAGACATAGCACAGTATAAAATTTCAAATATTGTTCCTTTTAGTGTTTTGATGATTTCAGTAGCTGTGATTAAAACAAATTTTGTTAAGATTGCATTTAAATCTGAAAGCAGTAAGAATTATATTAAAAGCTATTATATTAATTATTTAAAGATATTTGGAATTGTAAGTCTGATAACTTTAATTCTAATTCCATTATTTTCAAACCAAATATTATCATTATTTGGAAGTGATTATGTAGACGATGATCATTTAATTACGATATTTACCATTGGAGTTGTGGGTGCAATGCTTTTCAGAATACCATTAGGGAATATTTTATCTGCAATTGGCTGGGCAAGGATAAATGCATTGAATTCTCTAATTATTTTGTTTTTAAATGTTATATTAAGTTATATATTTATTAAAAATTACGGATTAATTGGAGCCGCAATAGTTACCTCTTTTTTAATGTGGCTTTCTGGAGGATTTTCTTTGATTGCCTTTATTTGGTATTTAAAGAATGATAATAAAACTAGTAGATAAATCATGATGAACATAAAACATATATTTTTTGACCTAGATCATACCTTATGGGATTTTGAATCTAATTCAGAAAAAACATTTGAACTGATATTTAAAAAGAATTCTGTCAATGTTAATTTTGAAGATTTTATTTTAAAATATAAACCTATAAATCACAAATACTGGAAACTGTTTAGAGAAGATAAAGTATCAAAGGCTGATTTGAGATATAATCGTTTAATTGAGGCTTTTGAAGGTTTAAATTATAAAATATCGGATACATTAATCCATACACTGGCAAAAGAATATATTGACTTTTTACCAAATTATAATGCCTTGTTTGGTGGAGCTATGGATTTGTTAAGTTATTTAAAACCAAAGTATAAAATGCATATAATAACAAATGGTTTTGAAGAAGTACAGCATAAAAAGATGAAAAATTCTAATTTATTGCCCTTTTTTGACAAGATCATTACTTCAGAAGAAGTAGGAGTGAAGAAGCCTAACCCTAAAATATTTCATTATGCACTTGAAAAATCAAATGCAAAAGTAGAAGAAAGTATCATGATTGGCGATAATTTTGAAGCAGATATCTTAGGCGCAAAAAATATTGGAATGCATACTATTTTTTGTGAATTTAACGGCGAGGTTGCAACCGAAAACGTGATAACTGTTTCAAAACTAGAGCAGATTAAAAACTATTTATAAGTCAAAATTTCATTTGTTTTTAAATAAAGTGTATATTTATCTCGAAAAAGAAGTATTACTATAATTCTCCCTCATGATTTGTAAACATTGTTTATACCTTATTCTCTTTTTTTGGTGTGGAAATATTTTTGCACAAAATAATCAAATCTTATATGATTTTAATCAATTGCCACAAACTTTATTGTTAAACCCTGGTGCCGAAGTAAATTATAATAAACATTTTGGTGTACCTTTTTTGTCCAATATTTTTGTTCAAGCAGGAGCGACCAATAAGAATATTACTTATAATAATATTTATGAAGATGACACTTCAGATATGCTCAGAAATATTTACGATCAAAACTTAAGCAGTGATGATTATTTTGTGATCAATCAGCAATTAGAAATTATCAATGCAGGTTTTAGGTTAAAAAATGAAGCTTATTATTTGAGTTTTGGTATACAGCAAAAAATGGATGGATTTTCTTTATACCCCGAAGATCTTACTAATTTATTTTATAAAGGAGATGATCAAAATGAGGATGGGAAACCGGAGTATGACAATACGTTTGATTTTAATAAAATAAGTTCTGTAGGTGAATTGATGGGTGTGTTTCATATTGGTATTTCAAAGAAAATTAATAATAAACTAACACTTGGTGCACGTTTTAAGCTATTATCCGGTTCTTTGAGTATTGATTTTACAAATACAAGAGGAGAATACGACCTGAGCAAATCTACTTTTGTCAATTTACACAATTTTAATAATATGAATTTTTCTATTCGCACATCCGGATTGATAAATCCGCAAGGAGATAACATATTTGATGGAGCATCTCAGGCTTTAAAAGGTCTGTTCTTTTTAAATGGAAATATTGGAGTTGGTATGGATTTTGGGTTGACATATCACGCTTCTGATGAATTTATCATTACAGCAAGCCTTTTAGATCTCGATTATATAAATTACAGCAATAAAGTTGTAAACTATGAAGTGAAAAATGATTTTGTCTTACCAGATGATGCGTATTTCGATCCCATAGAAGGATCAGAATTTTCATATTGGAATGATAAATTAGACCCTTATTATGAAGCACAACTCCTGCCAATTGATACAATACAAACAAGTTATTTTACAACGCATGCTCCAAAATTTAATGCCTCTGCCAAATACCAAATCATAAGATCAAGCAATGAAAAATATAATTCTGTTTATAGAAATTCACGTTATGTAACTCCTGTTAACAGAGTCCTTTCAACCGAGTTTGGTTTACAAACCTACATGGCTTTCAGACCAGATAAATTAGTATGGGCAGTTACACCTTTTGTGAGTACAGATATAAATAGGTATTTAACTGCTAAGTTTACCTATACCTATAATAAGTTTTCTGCAAAAAATATTGGTTTGGGAATTTCCACTCATTATAAAAATTTTAATTTTTATGTAACTGCTGATAATTTATTAGATTTGCCTAAATGGAAAGATAGTAACTATCAATCTGTTCAATTAGGAATGAATTTTATGTTTTATTAGTGAAACTGAATTTTTAAAACTTTAAAACGAATTCAAAATTGCATATAGTTTTCCTCTTGAGAGGGATTAGAGGAGTGTTCACTATTTTAAATATTTTCCTGATTAGTTGTATAGGAATATTTGAACAATGTTGATATCCAAAGTTGGCAACTATTTGACCAGATCATCGTTAAAACAAAAAGAATGAAAAAAAAGAATGTTATTTTACTTATTCCAATAATGATTTTCGGAATATTAATCAGCTGTAATGATGATGACAAAGAAGATGAATGCATTACAAGTAAAACAGAATATGTTACTTCTGTAAATTCACCGACCACAGGAACGGTGAATCAAACTATCAATATTGACGTGAAATTTGGAGTAAGTAATGGTTGTGGAGGTTTTGGAAAATTTATTGAAATGGAAAATGGAAATACACGAATTATTGAGGTTGAAGCAAAATATGTAGGTTGTATTTGTACTCAAAATGCACCAATACTAACGGTTAATTATGAGTTTACTCCAAAGATTATTGGAAATTATGAATTGAATTTCAAATCAAGTCCAACTGAATTTATTACTGTTAATCTGACAATAAACTAAAAACGTTTTACAATAAATAGCCTTCATACGGCTTGTAAAGCCAAGTATGAAGCAGATGTTGAACTACATCCCGTGTTGATTAACACTAATTATTGTTTATGGGTTTTCAATAGGATTTTTTAAGGGGCTTAAGTCCCTTTTAGGGAAGGATTTTCAGTTTAGAAGAGAAACTTTTTTATTCTATGTTGCAAAAATCATGTAATTCGATTAGATATTAGTTTTGATTCATTTTTCTAAGTACATGACAAAAAACGAAATATATCAGTACCATTTTGATTTTCAGAGTTTAACAATATATTCGCTACAAAGGTTAGCCCATATTTAAAAAT
>JADGEA010000294.1 GCA_016744615.1 Flavobacteriaceae bacterium | reverse complement strand
AGAAGGATTATTCCCACACCAAAACAGCCTAGATGACTTAGAACTAGAAGAAGAACGCCGCTTATGCTACGTAGGAATAACCAGAGCGCGTAATCACCTTCACCTATGCCACAGCGAAACCCGCTATCGCTATGGAACACGAGATGTCTGTAAACCATCAAGATTTTTGAGATAAATTCCGAAGGAATTGGTTAAATTAAGCTCCAAAATTTATTAACTGGCGTTAAAACGGCAATAGCTTCTGCCTCAATCTTATCTGTATTAATTTTTTCAAATTCGCCAAAGTTTTCGTTTAAAGTGCCTTCTTCATTTAGGGTAATTATATATTGAAACTTGATTCCTTGTGATAAGGTGTTTTCAATTAAATTATATAACTCAATAAAATGCGCTTTATCCATGCTATCAAATAACCCATCATGAATCAAAAATCTTGGACAATTGATCTGGTTTTTGATAGTGTGTAATAAAATAGCAATATCATAAACTAATGTTCTACCCCTATTTTGACCTTTTGATTCTCCATCATCAAAATTGACATTGATAGATAGTTTGGCATTAGAACGGGGTTTTGAAGAGATACTGAAAGATAATTTGTCTTGGTTTTTGGGATAAATGTCATTATAGACTGAAGAAATAATATCATCAAAACTGGATATTTGAGCCTTAATGGTATCAAGGTATTCTAAAATTTCTAGTTTGATTTTTTTATCCTTCAGTTCCCAATCAGCTTTTTCTTTCTCTAAATCGTGATACGTTTTAACTTTACTTTCTAATTCAGACAGTTTAGTTTTAGTCTCAGCTAAATTATAGAACGCCCCTGTCAAATCTTTTAGGGCTTCTTTAGAATCTAAAAAAAGAAATAATTTAGCGCGTTCCTCATCCAATTTTTTTATTTTATTTCTTTTATTTTTAATCTCTGTTTGAAGAGTGTTTATTTCATCTGAGAGAAATTCTTCACGAGATGACGCTAATTGTTTACGAAATTGAACCGCCTCTGCTAAAGATTTACCAATTTTTTCACCCAGTAATGAGTTGGTTTCACTATATAATTTTGTTATTTGATTTATTTTTCTGGTATCAAGAATATCTTTCAATTCAAAACTTTCTTGGTAAGCCTCTATTTTTTTGTTATCCCAAAAATTTTGAGCAGATAGTTCTTTTATTTGACGGGTTAATAAATTAGCTTGTGCTTCCACGTCATCATACTGATCAGCTAGTTGAAAAGACTCAATTATCTTTTCAATTTTGTTGATCCTACGTTCCAACTTATGAATTTCACTATCAACATTTTTAATGTCTATTTGATAATTGTTTTCAACTAATCTTTTAACTTCTCTGATAGCAGTGTTTCTTTCATTAACTCCTTGTTGTGCTTGATGGTTTCTACACAATAAGCTATTATCAATACCCAACAATAAAAAATGGTATTGGTTAAGTTCAATTTCTTTACCGGCTTCAGAACTTAGATATTTAATAGGATCTAAAAATTGCCCTTTTTGACGCTTATGAATTTTTAAGAAAAACAACATCAGTTTTCGATACCATGAGGAATCCAATTTTCCTTTATAATTGGGATTGTCGAATATCAAGCCGAACAGTTTTTCCTTTAAATCTTCAATTTTTATGACTTTAGGCGTTTCTGAAAATAAGCCAAATTCTATATCTCTAGGCTTATCAACAGATCTTTTAATGATGTAATGAATATCTTTAATCTCAAATTCTAAGACGATTTTATGATTTGTTAGCCTTTTTTTTTCTTTATAAAGTCTAGTATTTTGTTTACTAAAGCCAGAAAGCAAACAAAAGTCGATTAAATCTAGCAAAGTAGATTTACCAATACCATTCAAAGACTCTTTCGTATCTTTGGCAGTGTGCTTTTTGCCAAAGATAAAATTGATACCATTTTTAAATTCTACTGGTTGAAAGAGTCTGGATGGTTCGCTATATAACTTTTTGAGAAACATTTTTATTTTCTCTTTAATATGAGTGTGTGTTCATCTAGTTCGACAATGTCTGCTAACCACAAAAACAGAAGTGTATTATAGAACTGATTCAAATGAGTTGACTTAAGCTTTTTAAGCTCATTAAATAGTGCTTCTATATTATAGTTTTTCTGTTTGAGCAAACCAATAATATCACCACCTATTATGATGGTATTTTTTTGCAAGCTTTCATAAGGTGTTGGTATAAGCATAATTTTTAGTCAAATAAATCAAAGGTTTTACCTTTTTCTTGAACGGTTTTTTTTCCAATTTTACAGATTTCAAAAAAATAGAGAACCATCGCTTTAGCATTTGCTTGATAATCAGGATTATTTTTTTTATCCTCTATTAGATATTGTTGACTCAAATCCCCGATTACTTTTAAGTCATCAATCTTTGCATTATGATCATCATTTCTTAGACGACGGAATTCAGATTGGGTGTATTCTTCTAAAGTGAGAACCTGAAGAGGATCGCTTTCATACAATTTCTTGAAATATTCTTCCACCAATTCCTTCTTATCCCAAGTATTTATCAACATATCTGAAAATATTCTTATTTTTGGTTTGTTCTCAAAGTTTAAACGAACCTTTTCTTTGAGTTCCAGAAGTTTTTCAGACTCCTTTATTTTCTCTGGAATAGTTGCCTTTAAAGGCTTGTTTTCCAAAATATGCTTAAATATTTCATCAATAATATCCCGATCTTGACTACTTTGATCTAGCTGTGATGTATCAGCAGATGGATAATTATTAATGGTTTGAGTACCAATGATATTATCAGTTTTTACTTCTCTTGCAATATTAACCAGTTGAGTGCCATTACCCGAATTTTGATTTGTAGTCGTCACATTTTGACTATAATTATATTCTGTATTCTGTTGACTTGTATTTAGAATTTTTTCAATAATTGTTTGAGGCACCTTATAAGGTTCATACATATAGTTATTTTCATTGTTTTCTTTTATTTCCTTTAAAGAATCAACAGTATATTTGTTAATATTGTCTTTATTATCAATCACTGTATGATGATTGCCACATAACAGGATTAAATTATTATAATGTGCCCTTTCTTTATCAGTTTGTGCATGATTGTACCTTAGCCCGCCTTGTTCAGCCGCTTCAATATGACAAATTTCCCCAATCATATTACCTTCTTGATCGACAATATTTTGGGCACAATCAGGAAAAGCACATTGATTTCCTGATGATGCGAATAATTTTTTTATTGTTGCTTGTGTATAATTTCTAGCTGAAGACATGATATATCCTTTGGTAAATTTATACTTATTATAATACATTTTCTCTAAAGGATACAATGTGAGCGATTTTTTGCCTCCACCACTTACAAAAGATCACGCAGGTGAACCTATTTTCATATTCAAAGCTTACAACGAAACCGATGAAGCACAATATGTTGCGAATAAAATTCGAGCATGGCGAGGTAAGCGGCAAGATATTGATATTTTGTATCGAACCACTGCTCAATCGCGGGTATTTGAAGAATCTTTATTACAACCTTCACCTATGCCACAGCCAAACCCGCTATCGCTATGGAACAAGAGATGTCTGCAAACCATCAAGAGGTTAAATCGTGGTAATTCTTACTCCTTGTGCTTTTTAGCCTCAACCATTGCCATTAATAGTTCAATTTTTCGGTCTAAATCTTCCAGAGTAAGAGGA
>JADGEA010000081.1 GCA_016744615.1 Flavobacteriaceae bacterium | reverse complement strand
ACTACTGTAGCAAAAGCAAAAGCTTTACGTCAATATGTAGAGCCGTTAATTACCAAATCAAAAAATGATTCTACACATAACAGAAGAATTGTTTTTAGTTACTTGAGAAGTAAAGAAGCGGTTTCTGAATTATTTAGAGATGTTGCTGTTAAAGTAGGAGACAGACCAGGAGGATATATTCGTATCATTAGATTAGGAAATCGTCAAGGAGATAATGCTGATATGGCATTGGTTGAATTGGTTGATTACAACGAAATTTACAATCCAAAAGGAACTAAGAAGAAAAAAACAACAAGAAGAAGAGGTGGTAAAAAAGCTGTTACAGCAACTGAGCCAGCTGCCAATACTGTTGAGGAACCTAAAACTAAAGATGCTGATAACAAAGAAGAAGCATAAATATGATTTTAGTATAACATTTTAAGAAGGATAAGCTATCATTTAGCTTATCCTTTTTTTTATTCTGAAGGGGCTCATATACCTTAAAAAAATTAAATTACAATATCTTATCTAACGAGATAGAAACTTTGGTAGGTAAAGATTCTGTTTTAGTATTTAATAAGGCTATTATAGACTCTTTTTCAGTAAATAAAGGGATGGTTAAAAAATATAATGATTTGTTTTATCAAATAATGTATGATGGTTCTAAAATTACTTTACTTAAAAAACATAAAGTAAATATTGTTGAAGGAATATTCAATTCAATCGATGGTGCAAAGAAGAAAAGCAGGTTTAAAACAATAGATGATTTTATATAAAGAATAGTAATAATATTGTAAAATTTATTACTTCTAAAAGATCAATTGTAAAAATAAATTAAGAATATAATTTAATAAAATGGAATATATAAGTAAAAAGAAAGCCATATTGTTATTAAAGGATGGAACTATTTTTGAAGGAAAATCAATTGGTATTGAAGGAACTGCTGTTGGTGAGATCTGTTTTAATACTGGAATGACCGGATATCAGGAGATCTTTACAGACCCTTCCTATTACGGTCAGTTAATGGTTACAACCAATGCTCACATTGGGAATTATGGAACCAATAAAGATGAACAAGAATCTGATAGTATTAAAATATCGGGATTGGTTTGTAAAAATTTTAGTTTCGAACACTCAAGAGAAAATTCAGATGAATCCTTATTTGAATATTTTGAAAGACAAAATTTTGTTGCAATTTCAGATGTAGATACAAGGGCTTTGGTGAGATATATTAGAGATAAAGGAGCAATGAATGCTGTTATATCAACCAATACAGATCTTGACTTTTTACAAAAAAAACTAGATGAAATCCCTTCGATGAATGGTCTAGAGTTAGCATCTAAGGTTTCCACAAAGGAAGTATATACAGCTGGGGATAAAAATGCAAAATATAAAATTGCTGCATTGGATATTGGGATCAAGAAAAATATCATCAATAATCTAGTTCAACGAGATTGTTTTGTAAAGGTATTTCCATATGATACTACATTTGAAGAAATGGAAGCATTCCAACCTGATGGTTACTTTTTATCTAACGGTCCCGGTGATCCAACTCCGTTAAAAGATGCTCAGGAAGTTGCAAAACAGATTATTGATAAGGACTTTCCGCTATTTGGAATATGTTTAGGGCATCAGATAATTGCTCTGGCAAATGATATTCCTGCTTATAAAATGCATAATGGTCATAGAGGTATCAATCATCCTGTAAAGAATCTGATAACAGGAAAAGGAGAGATAACCTCACAAAATCATGGGTTTGTAGTTGATAAAAAGGTAGTAGAACAAAATGACGCATTTGAAATAACCCATGAGCATTTAAATGATCATACACTTGCAGGAATGCGAATGAAAAACAAGAACTGTTTTTCAGTTCAGTATCATCCGGAAGCAAGCCCCGGACCACATGATTCTTCTTATTTGTTTGATGAATTTATTAGCAATATTGAATCGGCAAAAAAATAGAAAAAATATTGGAATAATAATATTTTATTAACATTAGAATATTCAAAATTCCGTAAATTTACACTTTATATATACAATTTAAAAAATAGAAAAAAATGAGTATTATTTTAGACATTCACGCAAGACAAATTTTTGATTCAAGAGGTAATCCAACAGTAGAAGTTGATGTAGTTACTGAAAATGGAATTTTAGGAAGAGCAGCAGTGCCTTCAGGAGCTTCAACCGGAGAACATGAAGCAGTTGAATTGAGAGATGGAGGAAAAGATTACATGGGAAAAGGAGTTTTAAAAGCTGTTAAAAATGTTAATGATATAATTGCTAAAAAATTGATAGGATATTCAATTTTTGAGCAAAATATGATTGATCAGGTAATGATCGAATTGGACGGAACACCAAATAAAGCAAAATTAGGAGCAAATGCAATTTTAGGAGTTTCTTTGGCTGTTGCTAAAGCTGCTGCCAACGAATTAAACATGCCTTTATACAGATATGTAGGTGGTGTAAGTGCAAATACTTTGCCTGTACCAATGATGAATATTGTAAATGGTGGTTCTCACTCTGATGCTCCAATTGCATTTCAGGAATTTATGGTAATGCCTGTAAAAGCAAAAAACTTCACAGAGGCTATTAAAATGGGAAGTGAGATATTTCATAACTTAAAAAGTATCCTACATGATAGAAATTTAAGTACTGCTGTAGGTGATGAAGGAGGTTTCGCTCCAACATTTGATGGAACAGAAGACGCATTGGATACCGTAATTGCTGCTATTAAAAAAGCAGGTTATAAAGCTGGTGATGATGTGATGCTTGCATTGGATTGTGCTGCTGCAGAGTTTTATGAAGATGGAAAGTACAACTATGCTAAGTTTGAAGGAGAAAGCGGAAAGGTAAGAACTTCAAAAGAACAAGCCGATTATTTGGTTGAATTAGCTGCTAAATATCCTATTATCTCTATTGAAGATGGTATGGATGAAAATGACTGGGATGGCTGGAAATACTTGAATGAAATTCTTGGAGATAAAGTTCAATTGGTTGGAGATGATTTATTTGTAACAAATGTTGAAAGATTAGAAAGAGGAATTGTGGAAAAATCTGCAAATTCAATTTTGATCAAAGTGAACCAAATAGGAACTTTGACAGAAACAATTGCTGCTGTAAATATGGCGCATAATGTAGGATTTACTTGTGTAATGTCTCATCGTTCAGGTGAAACAGAAGACAATACCATTGCAGATTTAGCAGTTGCTTTAAATACTGGTCAGATTAAAACTGGTTCAGCATCAAGAAGTGACAGGATGGCAAAATACAATCAATTGTTAAGAATTGAAGAGGAACTAGGAGATGTTGCTTATTATCCACAATTAAAAGCATTTAAAGTAGGATAGTAATTAATTTTATAAACTATTTAAAGCCAATTTATCATTGATAAATTGGCTTTTTTTGTACAACTTTATTATAATTTTGTCAGTTTGAAATATGTGATAACATACCGTTAAGTAAATTTTTGTATTTTTTTTAGGAAACTTCGTTTAGCACTCGTTTAGATTCACCTTGGGATACCTAGGTTACCGTAAGTCTAATTTTTATAATTTAAAAATTCTATTTTAATGATTTATAATCTATTATGATCCTATGTATAAAATGTTGCATAAGAGATTTTTATGATAAATATCAGTTCAACAAGAATATCTAGGTTGTAAATTTGAGAGAATGATAAAAATTTAAATATTATGAGTGTTTTAAAACGTAAATTATATAAAAAAATTCTTGAGCATCGCCCAAGAATAGCAAAAATTTTAAAGGAACATGGAGATGAAGTAATAGCCGAGGTAACAGCCTCTCAAGTGATTGGTGGAATGAGAGGAATTAAAAGTTTACTAACGGATATTTCTTACTTAGACCCTGATGAAGGTATTCGTTACAGAGGTTATACACTTCCTGAAGTTTTAGAAAAATTACCAAAACCCGAAGGTGCTGAAATGCCATATGTGGAAGGTTTATATCATCTATTGTTAACAGGAGAAATTCCAACACAGGAAGAGGTAGAAGAAATTATTATTGATTTTAATAATAGACGAATGATTCCAAATTATGTTTGGGATGTGATTGATTCGTTTCCAAGTGAAAGTCATCCAATGGCAATTTTATCTGCAGCGGTAATGAGCTTACAAAGAGAATCACATTTCAATGTAAAATATCATGAAGGTATTAGTAAAATGGATTACTGGAGTTCAACTTATGAAGATGCAACGAACTTACTGGCAAAAATGCCTTTGATTGGTGCTTATATTTACAATAAATTATATCATCCTGAAAATGGACATCGTTATCCAAAACCTACCTGTGATCTAGGTGGAAATTTTGCTTATATGATGGGGAAAGACAAACCATATGATGATGTTGCCAGAATGTATTTCATCATTCATGCAGATCATGAAAGTGGTAATGTAAGTGCACATACAGGGCATCTGGTTGCAAGTTCTTTATCAGATATATATTATGCAACTTCTGCAATGATCAATGGTTTAGCAGGACCTTTACACGGATTAGCAAATCAAGAAGTACTTCGTTGGTTACAAGGATTGAAAGAGCAAATGGGAGGAGAAGTACCAACTGAAGAAGAAATGAAAAAGTATGTATGGGATACTTTAAATAGCGGTCAGGTAATTCCGGGTTACGGACATGCTGTACTAAGAAAAACAGATCCAAGATATACCGTGCAGCGGGAGTTTTGTTTAAAGCACTTGCCGGATGATCCAATTTTTAAATATGTGGATGCACTTTATAATGTAGTACCTGATATTTTAAGAGAACATGGTAAAGCAAAAAATCCATGGCCAAATGTTGATGCACAATCTGGTGTAGTGCAATGGCATTACGGAGTGAAAGAGTATGATTTTTATACAGTTCTTTTCTCAATAGGAAGAGCATTTGGTGTTTTATCCAATATTGTATGGGATAGAGCACTTGGATTTCCATTAGAAAGACCAAAATCAATAACAACTGAAATGTTGGAAAAAATGGTCGGTATTAAAAAATAAATAGTGATTAGTTAGTTTTTGAAAGACCTTATCGATTATTTGATAAGGTCTTTTTTATTTTTAAAACACATCAAATTTTTGTATTTTCGTAACTTATTAAAAAATAAATTATTAGATGTCAGAAAAAGCAATATTAGAAATTGATGGGAAAAAGTATGAATTTCCTGTAAAAAGAGGAACAGAAAACGAATTAGCAATTGATATTAACACCTTACGTTCTGTTACAGGCGGAATTATAACACTGGATTCTGGGTTTAAAAATACGGGTTCTTGTGAAAGTGAAATCACATTTTTAGATGGTGAAAAAGGAATTTTAAGACATCGAGGATATGCAATTGAAGAGCTAACGAAAAAGGCTTGTTTCTTAGAGGTTGCTTACTTAATTATTTTTGGTGAATTACCTACCAAAAAGGAGTTTGAAAAATTCGGTATGGATATCAAAAAGCAATCTTTGTTAGATGAGGAAATGAAGAATATTATTGATGGCTTCCCTAAAGTAGCGCATCCTATGGGTATTTTGGCTTCACTTACCAGTGCTTTAACAGCGTTTAACCCTGAGCTTGTTAATGTTTCCAGTACGGAAGATTTTTACAATTCAGTAGTTGTGTTACTTGGTAAATTTCCAGTTTTAGCAGCATGGGCACATAGTAAAACACAGGGAACTCCTTTAAATTATGCTGATAATTCATTGAATTATATTGAGAATATCATGCAAATGATGTTTGAAATACCTACAGAAGAATATAAAATGAACCCAATTGCTGTAAAGGCTTTGGATGAATTGATGATATTACATGAAGATCATGAACAAAATTGTTCAACTTCAACAGTAAGAATTGCAGGGTCTTCAGAAGCTAGTTTGTTTGTGTCTGTTTCAGCTGGTGTTTCTGCCTTGTGGGGAAGATTACATGGAGGAGCAAATCAGGCGGTTTTAGAAATGTTGGAAGATATCCAAAAAGATGGAGGAGATGTAGAAAAGTATATTGCCAGAGCTAAAGATAAAAATGATCCGTTTAGATTAATGGGATTTGGGCATAGAGTTTATAAGAACTTTGATCCTAGAGCCAGAATTATCAAGAAAGCTGCAGATGATCTTTTTGAAGATCTTGGAACCAATGATCCTGTTTTAGCCATAGCAAAACATTTGGAGGAAGTAGCTTTAAAGGATGAATATTTTGCAAAGAGAAAATTATATCCAAATGTTGATTTTTATTCAGGTATTATTTACCGAGCATTAGGCTTTCCTGTAGAAATGTTTACTGTGATGTTTGCCATTGGTAGGTTGCCAGGATGGATTGGACAATGGAGAGAAATGCGTTTGAACAAAGAGCCTATTGGTCGTCCGAGACAATTATATACAGGTTATGCACTTAGAGATTTTAAGGAGTTTGGTGAAAGATAAGTTCATCCCATCTGTCCTGTGAATATCTTTCTAAAGGGAAGAGTAAAAAAGGAATAATAGTAAAGAGTGTCATTTCCGTGTTAACGGGGGTCTCCAAGTTTATTACAAAATCGTGTTGTGGAATACTCTTAACACGATTTTTGTATTATCAAAAGATTCCCATTGACATGGGAATGACAATTTTCATTAAAAACATTTGATATTACAATTATGCGTACAATAAAATTGATAAAAAACAGATCAGATCTAGGGGCGGGAACCCGCGGTGCTGACATGGGAATTGATGCAATTGAAATCGCTGCGATCAATAAAAATGACGACTTTTTTAACTGTTATTCCTTTGAGGATATTGAAACAGAAAATGAGACGATTTATAATAAAGTATACAATTCTTTTGCAAAAAGAATAGGTAATGTATTACAGGTTTGTACTCGTTTGAGTGATAGTATTTCAAATAATCTGGAAAATAATTTCTTTCCAATAGTGTTATCGGGAGATCATTCTTCAGCTTTGGGCACCATAAGTGGAATTAAGAAAGCTTATCCAGATAAAAGATTAGGTATTGTTTGGATAGATGCGCATGCAGATATTCATACGCCTTATACATCTCCTTCCGGAAATATCCATGGTATGCCTTTGGCAGCAGCTTTGAATGATGATAATTTAGATAGGCAGATAAATGATATAAATCTGGAAACCCAGCAATATTGGGATCTAATGAAGAATATTGGAGTAGAAGGCCAGAAGATCTTATATGAAGATATTGTTTATTTTGGAGTAAGGGACACAGAAGAACCTGAAGAATTTGCTATTGCAAAAAACAATATCAAGAATTATTCAGTTTCTGAAATGAGATACAGAGGTATGGACGTTTGTTTACAGGAATCAGTATCTAAATTAGATACATGTGATTTGATCTATGTTTCGTTTGATGTAGATAGTATGGATTGTGACTTGATATCAAAAGGAACCGGCACTCCAGTTTCCAAAGGATTTGATCAACAAGAGATCATTGATATTATCAAGACATTTATTAATACGGATAAAGTAATAAGTTTTGAGGTTGTAGAGGTGAATCCTTTAATGGATAATAAAGGGAATATGATGGCAGAAACTGCTTTTGATGTGTTGAAATCAACAACGGAGGCGGTTGAAAGTAGGTTATAAGTTCTCCTCTAGTACCGTGAAGCGGGGAGGTGGTTATATTTAGCATGTTAAATTTAACCACCCCGTCTCAGCCTATCGGCTGATCCACCCCTCCTTGAAAAGGAGGGGAATCATTTAGTAAAACTAGTTAATGCACCAAATAACAAATACAACCTTAATGATTCGTCCGGTAAATTTTAGGATGAATAAGCAAACTTCTGTAAATAACTATTATCAAAAAGAATTGTCTGATTTATCACCAGATGAAATCCAAAAAAAAGCATTGGCTGAGTTTGATGCTTTAGTAGAAAAATTAAAGGCAGTTGGTGTCAATGTAATTGTTGTAGAGGATACTATTGAGCCTGATACTCCAGATTCTATATTTCCAAATAATTGGATCTCCTTTCATCAAAATGGAACAGTAGCTATTTTCCCTATGTTTGCTGAGAACAGAAGGTTAGAAAGAAGAGAAGATATTTTAAATATCATCGAGGAAAAAGGTTTTAAAATTAAGAATATTATTGATTATACCTCAGCCGAAGAAGAAGCTATTTTTTTAGAAGGAACCGGTAGTTTGGTTTTAGACAGAGTGAACAGAAAAGCCTATTGTGCTTTGTCTCCACGTTCTGATGAAGATCTATTTATTGAGTTCTGTGAAGACTTTGAATATACACCAGTACTATTTTATGCGTACCAAACTGTAAAAGAAAAAAGAAAGCTGATCTATCACACCAATGTGATGATGGCTATAACGGAGAAATCAGTTATTATTTGTCTGGATGCTATAACTGATAAAAAAGAAAGAAAGAATGTGATTCGTCATTTAAAAGAAGAAGGAAAAGAGATCATTACAATTTCAGAAGATCAGGTTAATCATTTTTCTGGAAATATGTTACAAATCATAGGTAAGAAAAACAAGAGATATTTAGTGATGAGCGAAACAGCCTTCAATAGTTTATCCAAAGATCAAATCCATAAAATTAAATTGGAGTCTGAAATTTTATTTTCAAATGTGACAACCATTGAAACTATTGGAGGAGGAAGTGTACGGTGTATGATAGGGGAGGTTTTTAATTGATTTGAAAGTTAAAATATTCAGGGCTTCACTTCAAGTGAAACCCTGAATAAAATGAGTTTAGAAATAAATGTCTTTTAATCTATTAATTACTGTCCCATCCAGCCAGAGAAGCCCATAGCCACCAGGCAGCATATGCTTTTTGATTGCAATTAAGTGCTTTACTATGGGCACAAGAACAATCATACCAATCTGAATCTTGAGCATGAGAATTTTGCCATTCAACTGCCCAATTTCCATCTCTTTTTCCATTATTATTGGTGTCATAATCATTATTATCATTAGGTATTTTATCACCAAAATAGGTGCTATCCGGATTATAGGTTTCTATGTCTGCAAAGTCAAATAAAATTTTATTGTTATTTTTACAATAGTCTCTGATTTGCTCATTGTTTTTGTGTAATTTTCCGTTTAAACCGCTACCATCAAGATGACCTGTCATATAAACAAATTTCACATTGGGATATTCAGTCTCTAAACTATTCATTTCATTTAAATAAGTCTGGATACCATTAGGTGTATTATCAGAAACACCTCCGCACCATGACCAAATCACAACATTAACATCTACATTTTCAGTTTTGTTTAAATAGGTTCGGGTATCTTTTGCCCAAGTTGTACTTCCGTTATGACCCAAATCACCTGAAACAAAATTGTTATCAACATCAAGTGCGCCTTGTTTGGGACCATCATTCCATTTATAAAGTCCAGTTCCTCCCATAAATGCATCCAATTTACTCATACCAGTTATGATCTGACTTCCATGAGATGTATGACCATAAGCAATATGAAGTTGGTCTTTTGCTGTTTTAATAGCACTTTCAGGAATTTTATTAAGATCAGTAGATTTATGGTCAATGATTATTGCTTGATCGTTTAAGATGATTGGTTGGTCGATTTCTGGATTATCATCACTACATGAAAAAAAAGAAATAATCAAGGTGATGAATATTGTCAATGCAGTTTTCATAAGCTATATTTTTACCGTAATAAAGATAAGAAATATTTTTCAATGTTGAAAACTAACCTCTTTTGTTCATAAACAGATAGCATTGTTGATGTGTTAAATAAAACGTTAAATTAAAGATGAATTAGTAATAATAATCTTAGTGAATTGAAGTTTATATAATTATTGATTTGCAATTAGTAATTTGGAATTCTTTTGAAATATTTTTATACAATTTCTTTAGATTCCCTTTAGAATTTCAAAATATTTTCGCCCTGTTTTAAGAATATTTCATCTTGTTTTATTGAGTTGATTTATACAATATTAATACAATTTAAACGTTCTTAAGACTGTTACACAAGAAAATCCCTCTTTGCTTGTAGTAGTAAAATCCCTCAATTTAGTATTGGTACAATATGAATAGTATTTTAAATGATGTATTTCCCCTATACATAGATGCATGATAGGTAAAAGGAAAAGTTTATGAAAAAGTTAGTTTGGATTTTAGTATTTACATTTGGAATAAATGTAACTGCACAGAAAGCTGTTTTAAGCAATTTTAGAATTGAAAATTCATATAAAGACAGGGTTTATTTTGATGTAAAAGGGGATATAAGTGGTTTGACAAAACAAGGGTTTGTTATTAGTGGTAAAACTATTTCATCGATTAACACATCTGGAAACTATTTCACGGTTTCCTCGCCTTTTACATTTTGGGATAATAATACCATTCGTTTGGGAGAGAATTCAGATGAGTTTAACGGTATTGTAGCAAACCCAAAAATGTATAATTTCACCTTATCCTATATAGTGAATAATATTGCAGAACCAACGGTAAGTACTAATAGGTATGTGGCAGTAGGCGGTAATGGTAATGGTACAAGTGAGGGTAATCCTGCAAGCCTTTCTTATATGGCGAGTAACGCTGCGTCAGGGCAGACATGGTGGATCAAAGCAGGGAATTATGGGAATACAACTATATCGTTAACAAAAAATGGAACTACCACTAACCCAATTAAATATATTGGATATAAATCTACTCCAGGAGATATTACTTCTAATTACCTTAATTCCTATAATGATATTAAAAATAATTTTAGTTCTACTGAGATGCCTACCTTAACAGGAAGTGGTTCAGGAACTGCTATTACAATGGGAGCTGATTATGTGATATTAAGAAATTTTCAAACAAAAGAGTTCTTGCGAACAATGTCAGCGAGCTCTTCACCTCATCACTTTACAATTGATAATTTTAATTCCAGAGATAACGCAGGAACCCATAGTCATACTGGAATAAATTTATTAAATCCTAATATACATAATGCCAGAATAAGAAATAGTGTTTTTCTAAATCATGATATGGCATCAATAGTAATTCAAGGAAGTGGAGTTGGATATAACTTAATTGATAATATTAAATCCTATCAAGATATGTCACTTTCTATGGGTTACAGCAGACAAGATTATCACTTAACTCTTAATGGTAGTAATAATATCATTAGAAATTGTCATGTAGAAAACTTTAATAATTCAGATTCAAATACTCAAACACATGGTATTGGTGTGAAAGCTACAGGAATTGTTCAAGATAATAATTGGAACTTAATAGAAAAATCTACAGCAGTTAATATGCAGGAATCATTCTATTTAAGAAATTATCATTGTGATTTTAATGTTATAAAAGATTGTATAGCAAAAGGGAATGGTTCTACATCATATGAAGATACTGGTGGTATATGGCTATGGGGTGGAACTCATTATAATATATATGAAAGGATAGCTGTTAAAGAAATGACACAATGTGGTATTGGTTTGATGGATAACCAAGAAACACCTTATCATGATGAAGTAGGAAGTGGGAATATAGTAAGAAATTGTACTTTTGAGGATGTAAAATATGCTCTTTATAGTAGTTCTATGAAAAATTCTGCCAATTTTAATGATAACAAATTTTATAATAACACATTTACTAATGTTACAAATCGTTTTTATAAGAAAAACAATGATGGAGTCATTATCAAAAATTTAGAGTGGAAGAATAATATATTCATTTCAATCTCATCTGTAGGTGATGGAGTAGCTGGAATGGTTTTTGACCATAACAATTTTTATAACAGCTGGACGTCTTCATTGGGTACCAATTCAATAAATGTGGACCCTAAATTTGAAAATATATCAGGAGGTAATTTTCGATTAAAATTAGATAGCCCTTTGATCAATAAAGGAAAAAATTTAGATGAAGTAAAATTTGATTTTGATGGAAATCATAGACCACAAGGATCTTCTACTGATATTGGAGCTTTTGAATATCAGGAAAATACAACTGCTTCTGTGGATGCCGATGCTGGTTTAGATCAGTCCATCTGCCAAGGTGAGAGTGTAACTTTGACAGCATCAGGAGGATCGACGTATAGCTGGAATACAGGAGCCACAACAAAAAGTATCACGGTAAATCCAAATGAAACGAGAACCTACACGGCAACAGTATCAGAGGGATCGGCATCAGATAGTGATAGTGTTCAGGTAACTGTAAATAGCGTAACAGCAGGAGCTGGAGCAAATCAAACGATAACAGAAGGAGAAAGTGTGACTCTAACAGCAAATGGAGGAGATAGCTATGTTTGGAATACAGGAGAAACTACGCAAAGCATCACGATAACACCTACAGCAACCACCACTTATACGGTAACAGCTAAAAAAGGAGATTGTGAAGACACGGATACGGTTCAGGTAACTGTAAATGCAGCAACAACAGTAACCGCTAACGCCGGTTCAGATCATTCCGTTTGTTTAGGCGAGAGTGTAACCTTAACGGCATCAGGAGGATCGACGTATCGCTGGAATACAGGAGCAACAACAAAAAGCATCACCGTAAATCCATACGAAACAACGACCTATACGGTAACGGTAAGTGAAGGATCTACCTCGGATAGTGATACCGTAACAGTAGCAGTAAGTAGTGTAAATGCAGGAGCAGGAGCAAACAAAAGTATCACAGAAGGAGAAAGTGTGACTCTAACAGCAAGTGGAGGAGATAGCTATGTTTGGAATACAGGAGAAACTACGCAAAGCATCACGATAACACCTACAGCAACCACCACTTATACGGTAACAGCTAAAAAAGGAGATTGTGAAGACACGGATACGGTTCAGGTAACTGTAAATGCAGCAACAACAGTAACAGCCAATGCTGGTTCAGATCAAACAATCTGCCAGGGAGAGAGTGTAACATTGACAGCATCAGAAGGATCAACTTATAGTTGGAGTACAGGAGCAACTACAAAAAGCATCACCGTAAATCCAAACGAAACGACAACCTATACGGTAACGGTAAGTGAAGGATCTACCTCGGATAGTGATACCGTAACAGTAGCAGTAAGTAGTGTAAATGCAGGAGCAGGAGCAAACAAAAGCATCACAGAAGGAGAAAGTGTGACTTTAACCGCAAGTGGAGGAGATAGCTATGTTTGGAATACAGGAGAAACTACGCAAAGCATCACGGTAACACCTACAGCAACTACCACTTATACGGTAACAGCAAAACAAGGAGATTGTGAAGATACCGATACCGTTCAGGTAACTGTAAATCAAAATAATGACCCAACAGTAACCGCTAACGCCGGTTCAAATCAGTCCATTTGTTTAGGTGAGAGTATTACTTTAACCGCTTCAGGAGGATCAATTTATAGTTGGAGTACAGGAGCAACTACAAAAAGCATTACAGTAAATCCAAGTGAGACTATTACCTATACAGTAACGGTATCAGAGGGATCGGCATCAGACAGTGACAGTGTTCAGGTAACTGTAAATACAGTAAGCGCTAATGCAGGCTCAGATAAAACGATGTATGAAGGAGAAAGTGTTATGATAACAGCGAGTGGAGGAGATTCCTATCTATGGAGTACAGGTGCAACATCTAAAAGTATAACGGTAAGCCCGCAAGAGACACAGAGCTATACATTAACAGCTTATAAAAATGGTTGTGAAGATACGGATACGGTTCAGGTAACTGTAAATAAAAAAGATACCAGTCCGCCACCGGCAAAAGCCAATGCAGGAGAAAATCAAACCATCTGTTTGGGAGATAGAGCAAAATTAACTGCAAGTGGAGGAGCAACCTATGTATGGAGTACAGGAGAGACAACAAAAAGTATTTATGTGAATCCTACGAGGACGACAAGTTATACGGTAACCGCAACAAGGGGAGGAGTTACTAATTCGGATGCTGTGGAAGTAACAGTTGAGAATTGTTCCGCTATAAGCGAAGGGAAGAATAAGGAAGAGATGAATGTTTATCCTAATCCAACAACTGGTACAATAAGTATCAAAGCAGATAATAAATATGAATCTTTAAATTTGAATATATATAGTTTGAATGGTAGTATTGTTTATTCTGATGTTGTTCAGACAAATAATAATGTTGCTTATAAATCGGTTGATCTATCTAATTTGAGTAAAGGCGTTTATATTGTTAGAATGTATAATTCAGATTATCATAAAGTAAAAAGAGTATTGTTATATTAATGAAACTCATTTTTAAGGAGTTTTTTAAAACGAACTTAAAAATGTAAGTCGAATTAATCCCGCTTTTTTCCAGCGGGATCTCATTCTACTTTATAACTTAGGTTTGATGTTTGATGTAGGGAATTAATAAAAATGAGATAATTGATTATATATCTGAACATCAATGCTTAAAATATAAATTAACTCCTCTTTTTTCTAGCGGGATTTCAAGCAATTTTACAGAAAAATTAATTTGTAATCAGTTAGTTCGAATCGAAAAGAATTCCTCGGGGCTTGCTTCGGTTTTTTTATAAAATGGCTTGCACTGAGTAAAGTAGAAGTGTCATCTCCAAAGGGAATCTAAATAAAATTTTTTTAAAACCAAATATCCTCGGGATAGCTCATTTCCCTTTTTTCTAGAGGGATCTCATTCTACTTTACAAGATTTAATAATTAGCTAGATGAATCTGCTATCTACAGAATCTCTACCTCTTAGATTCCTCGTCGCTACTTATCGGTCACTCTGTCTTGAAATGACAATTAGGACTCCAGTGTCATTCTGAGGGAAGTGAGGAACGAACGGCGAAGAATCTCTAATAACTACTTACACTTTAATTTGAGATTTCTCGTTGCTCCTTATCAATCACTCAGTCCTTTAGATTTGTTCTGTTATTCCTGTTTGCCCTGTGTCTACCAACCTTTAGGTAGGATTACCACTCCTGATGTTGTATTTTTATTTTCTGTTTTAACTTGGACATTAACGAAATATAATAAAACCGAAGTTAACACTTCTATTTTATTTATTAATATATACAATTAATAAAGTTTAAAATCGTTAAATAAAATATAACTTATAATATGATTAAGTTAAAGGAATTATTATATATATTTGACGTGATAAAAATCAAAAAGGCTTAATATTTCTGCAATCCCCTATGCTAAATAAAAGGAACTCAAAGGTTAGTATATTCTTTGAATTTATTTTATTAACTTTTTCTAAATGTATATGTTTCCATATGCAATTTGATTAAAAATTATTGGGATATAAGAATCGTGAATGACAAAAGTTTTATGATCATTTTGGGTTATAAGCAAATGATTCAAATACTATTTAAAGCAATTTTATGTTTGCAATAGTAATAAGCATAGGTTGAGATCAGAATAATGAGAATAGAATCAAAGTCAGATTGGGACTTAGAGAGGCGAAGCCGTGATATGACTTTACAAAAGATAATATAAAGTCTGGGTGAACAGAACATGGATAATGCAATTGGACGGATGGTCACAGATAAAAGGATCCATGTAAGTCCATTTAACCCTAAGTAGTTTCTCTTAGAAAACTACCTGTTTTCTCAATGACGTATAAAAAAATTCAAGGTCGAGATAAACGAATATTTGGTAATAAGGAGTTTACTTTTGTAAATGACGGATTAATAAATCAAGTTTAGCGAAGAGATTGGTGTTTTCTTATAGCCACTAAATAATGAGTGTTCCATTTAAAACAACCAAGTTGATTAGCCTGTATTAAGATATTCAACAGTATAATAATATTATTATGAAAAAATTTGCAATGATTGGTGTTGCCGGCTATGTAGCTGTACGTCACCTTAGAGCCATAAAAGATACAGGAAATGATCTTTTGGTGGCATTAGATAAATTTGATAGTGTTGGCATCATGGATTCTTATTTTCCGGATGCTTCATTTTTTGTAGAGTTTGAACGATTTGATCGTCATATAGAAAAACTTCGTCATAAGAGAAGTATCCATTTAGACTATGTGAGTATATGTACACCCAATTATTTACATGATTCACATATTAGGATGGCTTTACGAAGTGGTGCAAATGCAATCTGTGAAAAGCCTTTGGTTTTAAATCCGTGGAATTTAGATGCTTTGGCAGATATTGAAATAGAATATGATAAGAAAGTAAATACAATATTACAATTGCGATTACATCCAAGTATCATTGCTTTAAAAAAGAAAATTGATAATGGTCCAAAAGATAAGGTTTATGATGTGGATTTGACCTATCTAACCTCTAGAGGAAACTGGTATTACACTTCTTGGAAAGGAGATGTAAGTAAATCAGGAGGAATAGCAACCAATATAGGAATACATTTTTATGATATGTTATCCTGGGTGTTTGGAGATGTAAAAGAAAACAAAGTCCATTTACATGCACATGATCGTGCAGCAGGGTATTTAGAATTTGAAAAAGCAAGGGTAAGATGGTTTTTATCTATTAATGATCAGGTTTTACCCAAAGAGATAAAAGAAAAAGGACAAAGAACCTATCGTTCTATCACAGTGGATGGAGAGGAAATTGAATTTAGTGATGGTTTTTTTGATTTGCATACCAAAAGTTATCAGGATATAATGGATGGAAAGGGTTTTGGATTAGATGATGCTAGGCAATCCATTGATATCGTACATGATATACGGACTAAAGAGATTTCTTCTTTAAGAGGTGATTATCATCCTTTGGCAAAATTGGAGTTGGTAAATCATCCTTTTAAGAATGGGAAGTAATTAAATGAGTAAAAGTCCATCTTTAAAAAAACAAGCCAAAGCTATATTTATTGGAAGATTTATAGGTACTTTTTTTCAATTTTTAATACCTGCAATCATTGTCAGGTTAATATCTCAAGAAGATTTTGGTATTTTTAGACAATTCCAATTATTAGGAGCTACATTAGTTGGTGTTCTTGGAATGGGTTATAATTCTAGTTTGTTTTATTTTTATCCTATTTCTAATTTTGTTGGAAAACAAAAAATTATTCAACAAACTCAACTTTTATTCTCAATTAATTTATTATTATTTTTAATTATTTTTTATTTTTATGGGGATCAGATTTTGATATTTTTAAATTTCAAAGAGTTTTTAGATTTGAAATTGTATTTATTATTCTATATAGCATTTATGCTTTTATCATCTGGTATAGATGTAATTTTTACCCTTGAAAAAAATCTTATATTAAATAAGATTTACCCTCCAATTGATAGGATACTACGATTTTTAATTTTTCTCATTTCATTGGCGATTTATCCAGATATAAAAGGACCTATCTATGCGTTGCTTTTTTATGCATTTATAAGATTAGTTTTTTATATTTTTCATACATGGTCATATCTAAAAAAGCATTTTAAACTTGATTTAATTCTATTAAGAAAACAATTAATTTATACCTTCCCTTTTGGGATTGCAATAATATTGAATATGATTTCTTTAAAATTCGACAAATTTTTTATAAATCAATATATAACCCCTAAGGAATTTGGAGTTTACTCAATTGCTTTTTTAGGCATACCAATTTTAGGACAATTTTTTCAATCAATACATAATGTTGTAGTTCCCCAAATATCAATTTTCATAAATGAAAATAAAACTAATTTAGCTACCGAGTTGTGGAAAAAAACAGTAGATAAAACATCAAGTGTAACAATTCCTGCAGTGTTTCTTTTTTGGCTCTTGGCGAATGAAATTATAACAATATTATATACAATTGATTATATAGAGGCGGCTAATTATTATAGGATATTTATTTTTTCTTTTTTAATTTCAATGTTTAGTTATAACCTTATATTG
>JADGEA010000293.1 GCA_016744615.1 Flavobacteriaceae bacterium | reverse complement strand
TAAAGTCAAAGGTGCTGCGATAAATAAAGGAATAAAAGGAGCAAAGAAAAATCCACTAGATGTTAATGAAAGATATTCATTTGCCCAATCTCCAGAAAAGTAACCATCAAATGAACCTGATTGTAAGTAAAAATAGAAGTAAAATCCTAAAACCAAGCCACTAAATGAATAAAAAACAAATGTTTTTTGCTTGTTAGTATTTTCTTTCCAGTAATTACTTTCCATGTCAATATCCGGACAGTTCTTTTTACACGCACTACATGTACTACATGCTGAATTATAATTATAGTTATGTGCATTTGAGCCACAATATATTTTTTCTACAACACCCACTGGACAGAAGAAGTTACACCAACTTTTACCTGTAAAAACCAGATTTATGAAAAAAGAACTTGCTATTACAAACACAAAAAATATACCTAAATAGATATGGTCAAAATTTAAAATAATAAGTCGAGCTGAAAAGGCACTAAAAAGTAAGAAATATTGAAAGAGATAAAAATTGTTTTCAAACCATTCTGGTACTTTTCTTTTTTCTACCCAAGATAGTTTTTGAGATATTTTAGAAAAATACGCAAGTGGACAAATATTTCTCCAGTTTGAATAGCCAATAATAAGAAACAAAAGAGGTAACACTGGGACAACAATTGTCCAAACTAATGTTGTAGAATTATCAGTAACAAAAAGGAATCCGATAAGAAATAAAAAGACTGCTATTGCAATATATTCAAGAGTAGTTGTTAAACCTTTTTGCATTTGAATCAACTTTGTAGAATTACTTTGAAGTAACTAGAGGTGTGTCATCTCTGTTACCCCATTCTCTCATTGAAGCGTCATATACTTTTGCATTTTTAAATCCTAAATATTGCGTTAGTATATACCAGTTCATAGAAGCTTCTAAACCACCAGTACAATAAACTATAACTTCATTGTTTTTGTTTAACTTGTTGTCTTTTAAATAGATTTCCTCCAAATTAGATTTAGATAATACACTATCTTCTGAGTCAAATTTATCTTTCCAAAAACTACTTTTAGAACCTGGAATATGACCTAATCTACGAACACCGCTAGATTGTTTTTCCCCATCATAATACACTTTTGGACGAGATTCAATCATATCAATCTTATGAAGATTATTTTGAACATAGTTTATATCTATTAAAATATCTGGATTATGTTTAGCAATAAAATTACCTTTGATGATAGTGGATGTTTTTGTTGATGTAAGTTCTGGGTTTTCATATAGCCAATCAGAATAACCGCCATCAAGAATAGAGATGTTTTTTAGTCCATTTGTAAGCAAAGCAAGAGCTACATAACTAGATTTTAATAACTCTTTTGGTTTACCATGACCATATATAACAAGCTTAGAATTGTTATTTATACCTAAAGAGCGAGCTATAGCTTGTACTTCTGCTGAACTCTTCATAAGTTGATAGCCTTGAACTTTTGTACGAAACTTAAAAACATCAATATTTATGGCATTTGGAATATGACCTGCCTTATAAGTTGTTTTATCTGTGACATCAAGAATAACTAGATTCTTTTGATCTAGTTTAGCTTTTAAATTTGTTGCGGATATAAAAGCTGGTGAAGCAATAAGATACCCTATTGAGAAGATAAGTGTTAGTAATACTTTCATTTTGTATCCTTTGAGGTTAAATTATCTATAGTTTATCACTGTTCGGTTATAAATTGGTTATAAAATTGTTTAATAAATAAGCAAACTAATCTTCTATGGGGATTAAATAATCTTACACTATAATATGACTATGAAAAAAGAGATAAGCCTAAATTTAAAACCAGACTATATAGAAAAATATGAAAATGGATATCCATTATTATTAAAAGAAGCTTTAAGTGATTTTGATAAAATAAACCAAGAAGGGCTTATTTTAAACCTATTTACTCCAAAAAATAAGTTCATTGCAAAAGCTTACCATGGTCTTCAAAATAAGGGATTTGGTTGGATTTTATCTTTGGATAAATCTGAATCAATAGATGCAAGTTTTTTTACTAAAAAGATAAAAGAAGCTATGCAAAATAGAGAAGATTTTTATCAAGATAAATCTACAACAGCTTTTAGGGTTTTCAATGGTGAAGGTGATGGAGTTGGTGGAATAACTATAGACTATTTTGCTGGTTATTATATGCTTACTTGGTATAGTTTAGGGATATATGAATTTCGTGAGGAGATTCTAGATGCTTTAAAATCTTGTGTAGATTATAAAGGGATTTATCAGAAAAAACGTTTTGATTCTAAGGGAATGTATCTCGATGAAGCAGATGATTTTATAACTGGTAAAAGAGCTCCTGAACCATTAATTGTTAAAGAAAATGGTGCAAATTTTGCAATATATCTTGATGATGGTGCTATGGTTGGGGTATTTCTTGATCAAAAAAATGTTCGTAAAACAATTAGAGATAACTATGCAAAAGGCAAAACAGTTCTAAATACTTTCTCATATACGGGAGCATTTTCTGTTTTTGCAGCTTTAGGTGGTGCCAAATCAACTACAAGTGTAGATTTAGCTAAGAGAAGTCTTCCAAAAACGGCAGAACAATTTGAAGTAAATCAGATTAATCTAGATGCACAAGAAATAATTGTAGAAGATGTTTTTAATTACTTTAAATATGCAGTTCGGAAAAAACTGTTATTTGATATGGTTGTACTTGATCCACCAAGTTTCGCAAGAAGTAAAAAACATACTTTTTCAGCTTCTAAAGATTATGTAAAACTTTTAAAAGAGGCTATACAGATTACAAATAAAAATGGAATTATCGTAGCTTCTACAAATTCTGCAAACTTTTCTATGATGAGCTTTGGTGATTTTATATCACAAGCTTTTAGAGAATTAAAAGGAAAATTTAAAGTAGAAGAACGGTTTTCTTTACCAGATGACTTTCGAGTAAACTCAAAATTTAAAGAGGGTAATTATCTCAAAGTTGTTTTTATACGAAAATTATAGTTAATTACAAGCAGGAACATTACCACTATCTTTAGCATATTCAACTAAAAATTGTTTAAGATGTTTTGTTTTCTTTTTATATTTTTTACTTTTAAAATATTTCCACGATTTTTTTGCTTTGCTTTTCTTCAAATGTAGTTTACTAAGTGGAAGACCTTTTTTTTTCATGAGCTTTTTCCACTGGTAAATTGTTTTTTTTGCTATAAAGTATTGTCCAGTTTGATGGCATTTAGTACACACTCGAGTAAAAACTTTATGCCCCTTATAAATTGCTGCATTTACAGGGCTTGTTACGAAAAAAAGAGTAAGTATAAAAACAAATATATATTTCTTCATAGTTATTTCCTATTATTTTGTGGCTGCAATGTTATATCAATTAGTATTACATATCACTTAAATGTAATTATTAAAAAATCTTTGATGAATAACATTATGTTATTTATGTGATAAATTTGATATAGCTTTAAGTAATATGTAGTTACAATCATTTTCAAAAATGAATAGAGAGAATTTTAAATGAAAAATAAAATAATTTTATCTTCAATTGTAGCGACATTATTAGTAAGTCCACTTAGCGCAGTTAATATGCTTGAGAGATTTGAAGCTATGGAAAAAGAGATGCAAGCTTTAAAAGCTGAAATCTTACTTTTAAAATCTAGTAATAAATCAATTCCAGAAATTGAAGAGAGTAAAGACTCTGAATTGATGATTGATATAAAA
>JADGEA010000292.1 GCA_016744615.1 Flavobacteriaceae bacterium | reverse complement strand
CGCTAGGTGCTTGAAAATCTAGTTTTTCAAACAGGCTGTGCATAAATTGCCCTGCTCTTGCTCCACGTGGAAAGTTGAATATGTGTGTTTTATCAGCAGTTAAGTCATAATTTAGTTTTGTAGCAGAATGAGGCTTGTTTGATAATGAGCTGAAACTAGAGACTTTCCATTCCTTATTGATTTTGCCTGAAAAGCTACGCTTTTTTATGTCAAATTCTGGTGCTGGTGTTGTCGATATTGGTGGAACGTCTAATGGTAAGTGTGATACTGCTACATAAAATAGGCGTAAATTTTCTGCTCTTTCTTCTTCTAAGGCTTTTTGCCGGTGCCGCTGTTGATCTTTTGATTCTAAGGTTAATTCGTGATTTTCATAATTTTCTAAACGTAATTGTTGCTTCATGGTAAGTATTTATTTGGATGACAATCAGAATTATATAACAATTTCAAGGTTTTTATAAAGTTAGTATTAATGCTTTATATATTTACATATAAAATCTCAATATTGGCTTTAAAAAGCTAAAGCGCGTTGTTGTATTGTTTATATGTTGTATTGTTGGTGTGATTTTTTTTGCTTGTAACTATTTGTTTTTATGAAATAAGAAAATTTATATTCGGGGAAATTGTTAGTTCTATTCAGGGAAATTGTTAGTTCTATTCGGGGAAATTGTTAGTTCTATTCGGGGAAATTGTTAGTTCTATTCGGGGAAATTGTTAGTTCTATTCGGGGAAATTGTTAGTTCTATTCGGTATTTTTTTATTACATTTATCCCCGAATATATTAAAATCATAGTTACTTTAAAAATTAGTTAAAGGCATTACTATGAAGAAAGAGCTTATAGAGACTGTGGATAATGTAAAAATGGAGGTGTCTGTGATGACAATTAACCGATCAGTAAACCAGAAAAGTCTTATAGTGACACAAGCTAACGCTTTAGCACGATCAGTTCAAGAGATGACATTACAGGAAAAACGGTTATTATTATTAGCAATATCACATATTCGCCAAAGTGATGACAATTTTGTGTTATATCGGATTCCTGTGACACGCATCAGAGAATATTTAGGTTTGGATGACGGAAGTTATTACTCGCGTATAAACAAGATAACTACAAATCTGCTTGGTAGAGTAATAGAAGTTGAGAAAAAAAATGGGGATTGGGAAAAATTTCAATGGGTATCTTATTGCTGTTATCGCAGTAAAGGTACAAGCGATATGCCTGAAGCTTGTCTTGATATTAGAATGCACGATTGTTTACGCCCGCTTTTATTAAATCTGCAAAAATATTTTGGTAGTGTTTATTTACACCAGATTGCCCCGATACCGGGATTTAACTCTATGCGGGTATTTGAATTGCTTTATTACTCGGCTATGTATTCAAAAAAAGAAAGGAAGTTTAAAAAAACCAATATTAGTTTTGAAGTAATTGATTTTAAAAAGCGGTTAGGAATGGAAGGAAAATATAAAGATTTTAAAGACTTCCGAAAAGATGTTTTAAATCGAGCGCAAAAAGATTGTGAGGTATGTTCACCGTTAGTGTTTACATGGAAAGAAGAGAAGAAAGGGCGGAAAATAGTTAGGCTACATTTTACAATAAAATTAAACAAAAAATTTGAAGATGAGTCAGTAGCCTTACTCAATCAAGACGATTCTCAAACTGCGTCAGTAAATAGTTGTTGGTATTGTGATAGTAATAATATGATTTATTTTCGCATTAATGATGGTGCTGTGTTACCTAAACCCTGTAGTCACAATGAACAAGAGATTATAGATTTCGCTATATCAAAAGAGTATAATATTGAGAATGCAAAATCTAGTAATAATAGATTTAATGCAATCAAGACTGAATTTGAGAATATTCGCCATCAAAAAGTCAAAGAAATTGTAGAAGCTTGGAATGAAGATACCAAACAGGCAGAGATGGCAAAATTTTTACAGACAACAGATAGTTTAACTCGTAAATTGTTTCATAAAAAGGGGTTAAATCACCCAGCTACACTAGCTATTTTTACACTTTATATGGTGAAAAATAACTATTTGCCGCCTGAATTTAGTAGTTTGAAGGATTGGTATTTTAAAAATAAGCCGGCGTAGATGGCTTGGTGTATGAGGCTATCGCGCGTGAGGAGCGGAGTGGGAAAATTTTTTAAATTTATAAAAATTATAGCAAGTATATGAAAGTTGATAAACAATCTCAAATAGCTAGAATTGGCGTTTCTGCAGTACAATTACTTTTTGTGGAACTTGGTTTTATATTCCGTGAGCAACCCATAGAAGATTATGGAATTGATGCTCATATTGAAGTTATTGACAATGATAAAGCTACTGGAAAGTTAATTGCTCTTCAAATCAAAAGTGGAAAAAGTTTTTTAAAAGAAAAAACCAATGATGATATTGTTTTTAGAGGAGAATTGAAACATTTATCATATTGGGTATCACATTCATTGCCAGTCATGCTGGTTATTTATAATATTGAGGAAAAGATAGCATATTGGCAAATTGTTAATAAAGATACAATCACCAAAACGCCAAAAAACTGGAAATTATATATACCACTGACACAAAAAATTGACAATTCATCAGTCAATTTAATCAAACAATTTGCTAAAAAGTTGTCTGCTCATTGTGATTACACAATATTATCGTTTAGGGATGTCAGTCATGGAGCAGCAAAACGTTATTCTGCCAATATTCTTCTTAACAAGGAATATTCAAAACCAGAAATAGTGAGTATGGTTAAAAATATAACGGAGGAGTTAAAGAATAGAGAATATTATAGAAATCATTTGGTAAAGCAACATTGGAAAGGTAAGAATGCTCAAGTTGTATGGCTGCATTTATATTTATCTTTGGATGACTTAGATAACACGAATTGGATTTGTCAGACTCAGTGGATTGACAAGAATTTAGAATCAAAATTTGCACCAACCCAAATAGAAGGCGAAGATCTTGGTAATGGAATTATTTTGAAGTGGAAGGATGAATATGAGGAAATATCAACAATATTCGATTCTTTTAAGATAACAAAGGAAGACTTTTTAGAAAAATTAGACAAAATTTTATTACCAACTAAAGATATTGTTGAACAACTCATCCTTTTGACTGAAGAATATAAAAGAGATGAAGTTGAAGAAAATTGCTATATCAACAGTATGAAAAAGTTAGAAGTTACACTAACAGAACTATATTTTAAAGCTACTGATATTGATTTAGCCCCCAGTGAATGCGCTGATTTAAGTCAACAATTTCAAAATGTGATGGCTATTGCACATAATATTGTTTTACCATTTTCTGAAAATGGATTAAAAACTTGGGAAAAGCTTAATATAAATCGCTTAATTGATTCTTCGATCAATGATTATCACAAGGAATTATCAAAGCTAGAATTTGAATTTGAAAAAGTACACTGATAAGTCAAAGATAATAAACCTGGAGTTCAAAGCGCAGCTTTGATCTTACAAAGCTACGCTTTGAATTCCTTTTTAATTCCCACCAATATACAAACAAAGTTCATCAACAAGCTCCAAATCAGGCATATCTCGATATACCCCAAAATCTGCACCCGTGTTTGGAGTCATTCCTCTTAAAAACAAATAATATACTCCTCCAAAATGTTGTTCATAGTTGTAGTTTGCTAGGCGAGTTGAGAGGTAGCGGTGCAGTGCTATTGTGTATATGTGGTATTGGAGGAT
>JADGEA010000080.1 GCA_016744615.1 Flavobacteriaceae bacterium | reverse complement strand
TTTTTAAAAGCAATCATCGAAAAATTTCAGCAATAGCTAAAAATGCAGGGATTTCTAATAAAAGAGCTGAATTACTTATTAGAATTGTACAATATTTTAACTCTAAGGATATTTTAGAGATTGGCACTTCTCTAGGAATTGGAACTACATGTCTTAGTTTAGGAAATTCTAATTCAAAAATAACTACCCTTGAAGGCTGTCCGGAAACGGCAAAAATTGCCAAAGAACAATTTAATGAATTTCGCCTTGATAATATTGATATAAAAATTGGTGATTTTAAATCAATACTTCCAAAATCTCTGAATGAAATGAATTACGATTTGATTTATTTTGACGGTAATCATCAAAAGGAAGCTACAATTAAATATTTTGAGCTTTGTTTACCATCAGCACATAATAATTCTATTTTTATTTTTGATGATATTCACTGGAGTAAAGGAATGGAAGATGCATGGAATTATATCAAAGATCACCATAAAGTAACAGTTAGCATTGATACTTTTCAGTGGGGCATTGTTTTTTTTAGAAAAGAACAACCAAAAGAACATTTTATAATTCGGATTTAAAAATTCATTGATTTTTAACTTTCTTTTTTACTTTATTCATAATAAACTTTTTATTTTTGAACTATGAAAATTTATACAAAAACAGGAGATAAAGGGGAGACCTCACTTTTTGGTGGAACCAGAGTTAAAAAATACAATCTTAGAATTGAAGCTTACGGAACCGTTGACGAGTTAAATTCACATATTGGATTAATTAGAGATCAAAAAATAGATTCCTCTACATTTGATAGTTTAATCAAAATCCAAAATGAGCTATTCACACTAGGCGCGATGCTCGCAACACCACCTGATAAAGAAAAATTAAAAAGTGGAAAAGATAGATTAAAAATTCCAAAGATAAATGATACTGCAATTCAATTTTTGGAGAATGAAATGGATAAAATGAATGCAACACTCCCTCCAATGAAGAGCTTTGTTTTACCTGGCGGTCACACAACCGTGTCATATTGTCATATAGCAAGATGTGTTTGCCGAAGAACAGAACGATTAACGGTAGAACTTAATGACATTGAATATGTTAATGACAATATCATTGTCTATTTGAATAGATTATCTGATTATCTATTTGTATTGGCACGAAAATTGACTTTAAACAATAATGCAACTGAAATACCCTGGATTACAAAAAATGATTAGTTTATTATTTAAAATAATAATTATTTTCAAGACGAAAAGCACGTTCTTTAACCTAAAAAAATAATAAACAAAAAGTTTGCAGTATTGCGCAAAAAAATTACTTTTGCATTTTGAATTAAATTAAGTTTTAATTATGTATTGGACATTAGAATTAGCATCCTATTTAAGTGATGCGCCCTGGCCGGCAACGAAAGATGAACTCATTGATTATGCAATAAGAACAGGAGCCCCTTTAGAAGTTGTCGAGAATTTGCAAGCCTTAGAAGATGAAGGCGAAAGTTATGAAATTATTCAAGAGATTTGGCCGGACTATCCTACTGATGAGGATTTCCTCTGGAACGAAGATGAATACTAAAATTTAAAGTCTCCAGAGAGGCTTTTTTTTTTACCTGAAATATTGGTGAATTTTATTTTCTTGAATTATGATTTTACTATATTATAATCTCTCGATTTATTTGAGAAAAATATTAAAAATATGAGTTTTATAAATTCAATAATAAAAGTTTTTGTTGGTGATAAATACAAAAAAGACTTAAAATTACTGCAACCAATTGTTGACAAGGTAAGAGTATTCGACAGTGAAATGGATTCTTTATCTATTGATCAACTTCGTGAAAAAACTACCTCCTTTAAAAATAAAATAAAAGAAGCAACAAAACCTTTTCATGATAATATAGGTCAACTAAAAAATGAAATAGACACTGCAAGTATTGATCGTAAAGAAGAAATATACAAAGAGATAGATCAATTAACAGATGATGCTTACTTGGCATCTGAAGAAGTTTTGAATGATATTCAGGCAGAAGCATTTGCAGTGGTAAAAGAAACTGCAAAACGATTTACTAACAATAAAACTTTAAAAGTAAAAGCAACTCCTTTTGACCGTGAATTATCTGTTCATGATTATGTGACGCTCGAAGATGAATATGCTATTTGGAAAAACTCATGGGATGCAGCAGGAAAACCAATCACCTGGGATATGGTTCCTTACGATGTGCAATTAATTGGTGGTTCAGTTTTACATAAAGGTAATATTGCCGAAATGATGACAGGTGAAGGTAAAACGCTGGTTGCAACATTGCCAATATACCTTAATGCATTAACGGGAAACGGTGTTCATGTAGTAACAGTAAATGATTATTTGGCAAAACGTGATGCCGCTTGGATGGGACCAATCTTTGAATTCCATGGCTTATCCATTGATTGTATTGATTCACATCAACCAAACTCTAAAGAAAGAAGAAAAGCCTATTTGGCTGATATTACTTACGGGACGAATAATGAATTTGGATTTGACTACTTGCGTGATAATATGGCTCATTCACCAAATGATCTTGTTCAGCGCCCTCACAATTTCACTATTGTGGATGAGGTAGATTCGGTATTGGTAGATGATGCTCGTACACCATTGATTATCTCAGGTGCAATTCCACAAGGAGATCGACATGAGTTTAATGAATTACGTCCAAAAGTAGATGAAATCGTTAAGATACAAAGCAGGTATCTGGTTGGAATTCTTGCAGAATCAAAAAAATTAATTGCAGCTGGAGATACCAAAGAAGGTGGTTTTTTACTATATCGAGTATTTAGAGGATTACCTAAAAACAAGGCACTTATCAAATTTTTAAGTCAGGAAGGAATTAGACAGTTACTTCAAAAAACTGAGAATTTCTATATGCAGGATAACAATCGTGAAATGCCAAAGATTGATGAGGAATTATATTTTGTAATTGATGAAAAAAATAATTCCATTGATCTAACCGATAAAGGTATTGCACATTTGGCCGGTAATAAATCAGAGGATCACTTCTTTGTTTTACCCGATATGGGAATTGAAATTGGTAAAATTGATAGCAACGATATTTCTCCTGAAGAAAAAACCAAAGAAAAAGAAGATCTATATCGTGAATTTAATATAAAAAGTGAACGAATTCACACCATGAATCAGTTGCTAAAAGCATATACACTTTTTGAAAAAGATGTTGAATATGTGATCATTGAAGATCAGGTTAAAATTGTAGATGAACAAACTGGTCGTGTGATGGATGGCCGAAGATATTCTGATGGATTACATCAGGCAATTGAAGCAAAAGAGAATGTTAAAATTGAAGATGCTACTCAAACTTTTGCAACTATTACCTTACAGAATTATTTTAGGATGTATCGTAAACTTTCGGGTATGACTGGTACTGCAATTACAGAGGCAGGTGAATTCTGGCAAATCTACAAATTAGATGTTGTTGAAATCCCTACTAACGTGCCATTGATACGTAAAGATGATGAAGATCTTATCTATAAAACAAAACGTGAAAAATACAATGCTGTAATTGATGAAATTGGAAATTTGGTTAACCAAAAACGACCAGTATTGGTAGGTACAACCTCTGTTGAGATTTCAGAATTACTTTCTAAAATGCTTCATATCAGAAAGATTGAACATAATGTTTTAAATGCAAAATTACACAAAAAAGAAGCTGATATTGTTGCTTCTGCCGGTGATCCCGGAGTAGTAACTATTGCAACAAATATGGCAGGTCGTGGTACCGATATCAAATTATCTGATGAAGTAAAAAAAGCAGGTGGTTTGGCTATTGTTGGTACTGAACGTCATGATTCCCGACGTGTTGACCGTCAGTTACGTGGTAGAGCTGGTAGACAGGGAGATCCAGGTTCTTCACAATTTTATGTTTCTTTAGAAGATAATCTGATGCGATTATTCGGTTCGGAAAGAATCGCAAAAATGATGGATAAAATGGGCTTAAAAGAAGGTGAGGTTATCCAACATTCCATGATCTCAAAATCTATTGAAAGAGCACAGAAAAAAGTTGAGGAAAACAACTATGGTATTCGTAAGCGATTATTAGAATACGATGATATCATGAATGCACAACGTGAAGTTATTTATAAACGTCGTAAACACGCCTTATACGGTGAGCGTTTGCAAGTAGATATTGTAAATATGATTTATGATACCTGCGATGCAATTGTTACTGAGAACAAGATCAACAGTGATTATTCTAATTTTGAATTTGAATTGATTCGCTTTTCTTCCTCCACATCTCCTTTTACCAAAGAAGAATTTGCGGAAAAAGATGAAAGAGTTTTGATAGATGAATTATTTGAAACCGTTTATAAACATTATCAAAAAAGAATTGAGAACAATGCGGTTGCTGCTTTTCCTGTGATCAAAGATGTTTACGAAAAACAAGGAGATCGTTACGAAAGAATTGTAGTTCCTTTTACTGATGGAATAAAAACACTTCAGGTAATTACTAATTTAAAAGATGCCTACGAAAGTAATGGTAAACAACTGGTTGAAGATTTTGAAAAAAACATCACTCTAGCCATTATTGACGATACCTGGAAAGATCATTTACGTAAAATGGATGATTTAAAACAATCCGTTCAAAATGCAACTTACGAACAAAAAGATCCTTTATTAATCTATAAATTTGAGGCTTTTGAATTGTTTAAATTGATGCTTGACAAAGTAAATAAGGAAGTTTTATCCTTCTTATTTAAAGGAGAGTTACCTAGTCAAAATCCGCAACAGATTTCACAGGCAAGAGAGCAAAAAAGAGAAAAAGTTCAACTGAGTAAAGCGGAGTTTAGCAACCCAAATCAGGATGCACAACCCAATCAAACTCAAGAACAACATGTTACGGAAACTATTGTTAGAACAGAAAGAAAAATTGGTAGAAATGAGCGTGTTACGATCAAAAACATCAATACTGGTGAAAGTAAAACTGTAAAGTACAAACAAGCTATTCCATTGATTGAAAATGGAATATGGGTATTGTTTGATGAATAGTCCTATTTCAGAGTTTAGCTTAAAAAATCCAGCGTCAATAAACGCTGGATTTTTTTTGTTTTAACATTTAAATCTTTAGAGGTCAGTAAATAAGTGTATATATAAATACTATTATAAATTGTTAATATTCAGATAAATAAAATTGTATTAATTGTCAATTCGAACGGAGTCCAGAATGATATGAGATTAAATGAAGGTTTCGACTGCGCTCAACTTGACAATTAGCCCTAGTTAATATTAAAAGATGCAACTATCTACTAACCTCTATAAATCTTATTTATAAAAAAATCTTGTAAAACAATTCTTTTTTATAAATTTGGGTTCTTTTTACATATTCTAAAAAATCATAATGCACATTAAATATTTTATCCTTTCCTTTCTATTTTCCTTTTCCATAAGCATTACAAACAGTCAAAATACAATCAGTTTAAAAGATAATTATTTATGGTTTGACAAACAGGTTGGGATAGAAAATACAGGACTATTCAACGGCTTGAGATATGATGAAGAATTCAGAATGGAAAATGACAATCATAAATTTTACAAAACTTTGGAGTTTTTAAATGGAGATATTATTTATGACAGACAACCCTACTATGATATTCAAATGAAATATGACCTTTATGAAGATCAGATAATTGTCAATCTAATCACAAAATCAGGAAACAATATCCTTAAATTACTAAATAGTAAAATCAATAGCTTTGCTATAAACGGAAGTGAATTTATTAAACTATCTAACAGTTCCATAATAAATTCAAATGAAATTATAAGTGGTGTTTATGAAACCTTGTTCAACAGTCCTAACTTCACCCTATATAAGAAAAACAAAAAAAAAGCTAAAAAAATTATTACAAAAAAATATCTATATTATACGCTTAAAGATCATAGCCAATACTATTACTACCAAAATAAAAACTATTATTTGATAAAGTCAAAAAAAGACTGGATTAAAATCTTTCCAAACAAAAAAAAAGAGATCCAAACATTTTATAATAAAAATAAACTTTTGATTCAATCAAATAATGATTTATTTTTAAAACAACTAAGCTTAAAATTAAGTAATTCAATTGCTTATAACACTTCTTTAAACTAATGAGAAATTTTATATTTGCTTTAGCATTATTTAGTATCAACTTGATTTACAGTCAAAAAGGAATTGAAAAAATATCAATTCAATTTGAAAATAAAACGTTATCAGAGGTAATTAACCAAATTGAGAAACAAACTAGTTATCATTTTTTCTTTATTAATGATTGGCTTGATCAAACACTTATCTCAGGAAATTACAATCAAATTAGTTTACTATCAATTTTAAATAACATTTTTAAAGACACGAATATCAACTTTTATTTTTCATCTGACAATCAGATCATACTGACTCAAAATAATTATATATACGACAGTCTTCCTGATGATTTTTTTGGAATTATAAAAATTACAAATGATATAAAAGAAAAACCGAAACCTATATATTATTCTGATAAAACAAAGCTAAAAAAGACTGAAATTGAGACCATTAGAATTGGAAAAGATAATAAATACTCCAACCAAAATAAATATGTGCTTTCTGGGTATGTGAAGAATATTACTACTCATGACCCTATTCCCAATTTAGTATTATCCATAGTGGATAAAAACATCAATACCGTAACTAATTTTGAAGGCTATTATTCGATTGCACTACCAACCGGGGTAAATATAATTGAACTAAAGGCATTGGATATTGAAAATTTTAAAAAGAAATTTATCATTTACAACAGTGGCACCTATAATTTTAACCTGGAGGAAAACCTTGAGCTTTTAGATGAAGTCGTGATTGATGCCGACAAGGATAAAAACATCAAAGAAGTAATTACAGGAATTACCCAAATTCAAATAAAAGATATCAAAACTATACCTTTGGTTTTAGGTGAAAGAGATATTCTAAAAGTCGCCACTACCTTACCAGGTATATCCACGGCAGGTGAAGGATCTGCTGGATTCAATGTAAGAGGTGGGAAAACAGATCAGAACTTAATCTTATTAGATAATGCGGTAATTTACAATCCAACACATTTTTTTGGAATTTTTTCGGCATTAAATCCTTATACAACAGGTGATGTAGATATTTATAAAGGGAGTATACCTTCTCAATTCGGTGGGAGATTATCTTCTGTTTTCGATATCAAAACGAAAAGTGGAAATAAAGAAAAAATTCAAGGCGAAGGTGCTATTGGACCTGTAACTAGTAATCTTAAATTAGAAATTCCTGTGGTTAAAGACAAGTCCTCTCTTATTATGGGTGGACGAGCTACGTATTCTGATTGGATTTTAAAAGCCTTGGATGATGAAAATTTACAAAATAGTCAAGCTTCATTCTATGACGCCATAATAAAATATGATCATCAATTCAATGAAAAAAATCATTTAGAAACAAGTGGATATTATAGTAAAGATGTTTTTAGTGTTAGCTCTGATTCCGTCTACGATTATAGTAACATGCTCATGTCATTGAAATGGGATCACGATTTCAATGAAAAACATAAAGCCAGTTTGATATTTGCCCATAGTCGTTATAATTTTAATATCAAATACGACGGAGTTTCTAATACCGATTTTGATTTAGGTTATAAAATTCAAGAAACAGAAGTCAAATTAAAAATGAGATATAATTTGAATGAAAAACATACTTTTGATTATGGTATGTCTAGTAAACTATACAATAACGAACCTGGGAATATTAAACCAAAAGGTTCTGAATCAATAGTAGAACCTTTAGATATTCCAAAAGAAAAAGCTTTGGAATCGGCTCTATTTATTTCAGATAATTTTAATGTTAGTGAAAAACTGTTATTAGATCTAGGACTCCGATATTCCTTTTATTCCTTTTTAGGAGAAACAACGCAAAACATATATGCTGATGGACTTCCAAAGAGTGATGGAACTGTAATTAACACCAAAGATTATGGTAAAAATGAAGTTGTTAAAACATATGGTGGGCCAGAAATACGAACTTCTGCTCGATATGCATTTACCCCAAGTTTTTCATTTAAAGCTAGTTATAATCATAATTATCAATTTATTCATACCTTATCCAATAACACAACAGCATCCCCTACGGATACTTGGAAATTATCAGATTTAAATATTAAACCACAACAAGCAGATCAATTTTCGGTTGGCTTCTACAAAAATTTTGACGGTAATGTTTATGAATTAAGTTTAGAAGGCTATTATAAAACTTCAAAGAACATACTAGATTATAAGGTTGGCGCAGAACTTCTTTTAAATGAATCTATTGAAACGGAAGTATTACAGGGAGATGGAAAAGCGTATGGAATTGAATTTTTAATCAAAAAAAACAAAGGGAGATTGAACGGTTGGCTTGGATATACCTATTCACGCTCGATGATAAAATTAGATAGTGAATTCAGTGAAGAAATTGTAAATAACGGTGATTATTTTCCTTCCAATTATGATAAACCTCATGATTTGAGTATTGTTGCCAATTATAAACTGACCAAACGATATAGTTTTTCGGCAAACTTTATTTATCAAACCGGAAGACCTATTACCTACCCTATTGGTAATTATGTTTTAAATGGTTCTGAATACGTTTTTTACAGCAATAGAAATGAGTTTAGAATTCCTGATTATTACCGCTTAGATCTTGGTATTAACATTGAAGGAAATCATAAAATAAAAAAATTGGCACATAGCTTTTGGAATATTTCCATCTACAATGTTTTAGGGAAAAATAACCCATATTCTGTATTTTTTGTTACGGAAAATGGGAAAATAAAAGCATATCAAAGTTCCATATTTTCTGTACCTATACCAACTATAACCTATAACTTTAAATTTTAATTTTTTAGGGAAAAAGAAATCTGAAAAATGAGAAAAAATAAATCATATTCCATTATTTTAGCTACTATTCTTAGCTTAATAAGCAATGGGTGCATCGAAGAAATTGATATTAAAACAATAACCTTTGAGCGCGTTTTAGTAATTGAAGCAATCATAACCAACGAGTTGAAATATCAAGAGATAACCCTTTCTAAAACTTTTGATTTTGAAGAAAGTGGTGCTGCACCAGAAACTAATGCAACAGTAACAATTGTTAATGATGCCCAAGACAGCTATAACTTTAGTGAATTAATACCTGGAAAATACATTTCGACGCAAGAATTTCAAGCCCTACCTAATACGGAATACCAACTAATTATTAAAACGGTGGATGGCAAAAGCTATAATTCTAAACCCACTAAATTAACGCAGGTTACCACAATAGACGATGTATATGCCGAACGAACTGTGGATAGTTTTAATAATGATGGTATGGCAATTTATGTGGATAGTTACGATGCTACTGGAAATTCAAAATATTATCGCTATGAATACGAGGAAACCTATAAAATAATTGCACCTTATTGGTCACCTTCCGATTTTGTAATTTTGTCGTATAGCATACCTTTTAGTTATTCTTTGCAGCCTAAAAAAACCGAACAATTAACTTGTTACAATACTATATTATCCAATAAAATTGTACTAAAAGAAACAAATGATTTGGTCGAAGATAGAGTAACTAAATTTCGGGTACGTTTTGTTCCACAAACAAATCCGATTTTATCACGTAGATACAGTATTTTAGTAAAACAATATGTGCAATCTATTGATGCTTTCACATATTACAAGACGCTTAATAAATTGTCACAATCAGATAATTTATTTACCCAAAATCAACCTGGTTTTTTTACTGGAAACATAAGTTCTGTTGGTGATTCCAATGAAAAGGTATTGGGCCTTTTTGAAGTTTCTTCAGTGAGTTCAAAAAGAATATTTTTTAATTATAATGATTTTTATAACGACGAACCATTGCCACCATATTTTGTTGAATGTACCTTTGGAGATCCTTTCCATAAATCTTTTGAAGGAGACACATTTTTACCTCCACTGTATCAATTAATTGATGAAAGAAAAGTAAAATATTATCGACCTAACCCTAATTACCCAAACCCTCAAAATGAAGTGGAAGGTAAATATCTTGTAGTCCCGATAGAATGTGGAGATTGTACTGTTCTTGGCTCAAACATTAAACCTGATTTTTGGGAAGATTAAATAAAATATCAATGAAAAAATTATTATTTATATTTTTCACCCTTTTGTTCTTTATAGATTATTCTGTAAATAGTCAAACAAATACAACAGGAAAAAATAAATCAGATATTATAAATATTTCACAGGAAAAAATATTTATTCATCATAATACATCCTTTTTGCTTACTGGGGAATACCTATACTACAAAGTTTATTGTTTAAACACAGAAAACAATAATTTAAGTAATTTTAGTAAGATCGCCTATGTTGAATTAATCAACAATGAAAGAAAAACCGTTTTCAAACATAAGATCATATTGAAAAATGGAATGGGATATGGAGATTATTTTGTTCCTACTTCTCTAAGTTCAGGTAATTACAAACTAATTTCCTACACACAGTGGATGAGAAATAGTGATATCCATAATTTTTACCAAAATGATATTAGTATCATCAACCCATTTCAAGAGAATCAAAAATCAATTTTAAATGATAAATCCCCATCAAATATTGATCAAAAGAACAAATCAGTAAATTATAATATTAGTTCTACTGAACAAAAAACTACAAATAGATTGGTTAATTTACAGGTAGATTCAGAAAATTTTACAAATAGAAATAAAGTAACTTTAAATATTCAAGCTTTAAAACTCAACTCTTCTTACGGGAATTATTCACTTTCGGTTCGAAAAATTGACGATCTGGAAATACCCACAAGAAATACTTCACTTAATTATCTAAATTCCATTACAAATAATACAACTGTAACAAATAAAACTATTGCTTTTTTACCTGAACTTAGAGGAGAATTATTATCTGGAAAAGTTGAATATATAGAATCTGGTTCTCCTGCTGTTAATATTAAAGTAGCACTTTCTATACCAGGTAAAAATTATATATTCAAAATTGCTAATACAAATAAAAATGGTGTTTATTATTTTAATATTGATACAGAATATGATACAAAAAATGCAAATATTCAAATTATCGATACCGAAAGAAAGAAGTATAATTTAGTAATTGACTATCAATTACCAGTTGATTATTCCAGTTTAGAATTTTACAACTTAAAAATTACTCCTGACGATAAGGAAATTATTTTAGCTCACAGTATCGGAAACCAAATTGAAAATGCCTATTCCAGTAAAAAACCAGACAGCATAAAAAATATTGAAACTCCTCCTCCTTTTTTCAACAATAAAGAAAAAGAATTCCTTTTAGATGATTACACTAGATTCAATACTTTAAAAGAAACTTTTATCGAAATTATTCCTGAAATTTATTCTCAACAAAAAGATGAAAAATTCACTTTTCATGTACGAATTTATGACAAAGAAATTGAAACAGGTTTAACACCACTAGTACTAATTGATGGAAATTTGATCCAAGATCAAACTGAACTAATTGATTTTAACGCTAATAAAATAGAAAAAATAAATGTTGTGAATGACATGTATATTTATGGATCGAAATTATTTGAAGGTGTAATTTCCATATATACTTTTGATGGAAATTACAAAATATCTTCTGCCAACAATGATATAAAAAACATTCAACTATCAAAGCCTTTAGATGTTAAAAAGTATTTCAATCAAATTTATTATAAAAATATTAATTCAGATAGAATCCCTGATTTCAGAAGACAATTGCTATGGAATCCAGCCATACAACTAAATAAAAAAGATAAAACTATTACATTTTATACTTCAGATGTTCATGGTAAATATGAGATTTGTTTAGAAGGATTTACCACAGAAGGTAAACCTGTTTCTTTAAAGAAGGTTATTTATGTTAATGATAATCCAAAAGAGTAAATAAAAGCTAAATTTCACTTTTATAAATGCGATCCAGCGTTTTTTGACGCTGGATTTTTTTTGTTTCTGTTTCTACAAACCTTTTTACCATATATATATCCTTAGGAACTTCAAACTTAGTTAAGGTTTCTAACTTTTTAAGTTTGTCGTTTAAATTTTCAATCTCAAATTTTGAATTTTGAATTTCTAAAATTAATACCAATTTTTCGCCTAAAATTTCATCCGGTAAACCGGCAACAAAAAAACGACAGTCAATGACTGCTGATAATTTCTCCTCAATTTGTTCAGGAATTAATTTAATACCACCTGAATTGATGATATGATCATACCTTCCCAGCCATTTAAATTGCTTTTCTGAAATGATTTCCACCAAATCATTTGTAACTATCTCACCTTCCGCAACTCTGGGAGCTTCAATGACCAAACAATTTCTATCATCTGTTATTATTTTTATATTTGGAAGTATTGTATAATGATCAAGTGATTGCCGAATCATATCTCCTCGTAATGACGATGTATTCAAAGGTTTTACCGCAATATGTGTAATGGTTTCTGTCATGCCATAAGTTGCATATATTTGTGTGGGGAGGTCTAATATTCTAGATTGCAATTCATTGGATACCAACCCTCCTCCAACAATCAACTTTTTTATTTTATCCATATTCTCAAGTGAATTATATAATTGCAAAGGCACCATTGCTGAAAAATCATAATTCTTAATAATTCCTTTTAAGGGAAAAGAATTTGATTCAATAATATCCATATGCCAACCTAAAACCATTGCTCTAACCAACATCATCTTACCTGCAATGTAATTTAAGGGTAAACACAAAAGTGCTGTTGTACCTTCCGTTAATTCAAAAAAATCACCTGTAGCTTTTGCTGAATTAATCATAAACTCTTTTTTGAGTTCAATAGTTTTTGGCTTTCCGGTTGAACCGGAAGTAGAAACTGCTAAATACTTTGATGAGTCAAACCATTTCTCTAAAAAAGAATGAACTTCTGGCAGACTATTTTTTACATAATAAAGAAACTCATCTACAGTAGAAAATGAGTTTCCGTTTAATCTAAAACAAGTATGAATATATTTATATTTCATTAATATTCAATATATTATTCAATGTTTCCAAATAATTTTTGTTTCCAGTTGCGCCAACCATATTTTTTAGATAAAATTAAAATCACTATTGGATAAATAACAAAAACAGGTATATAAGTTTCAATTCCTAAAGAAGGTTCAGATGTATCCACAAACAAAGCATCTGTTTGAAAAGCTGTCCAGTTCATGGTTACAAAAATAGATGCAACAATATTATTAGCAGCATGCATTCCCAATGACAATTCTGTGCCATCATCCATCAAAGTTGTAATTCCAAATAGCAAACCTGTACCAATATAATAGATCATCACCATTGGTCCCAGCTTATCAAATTCTGGATTAAAACCATGTAAAAGTCCAAAAATAACTGAAGTAACTACCAATGGCATTGCCGCACTTTTAAATGTAATTCCTAATCCCTGCATAAAATACCCTCTAAATAAAAGTTCTTCAAAACTAGTTTGAAAAGGCATAAAAAGAAATGAAACCAAAACCAAAATCAAAAATGGAATTAGTTTAAAGTTCCACACATAATGATCTGTATTTAAAAAATAGTCAATAACAATCATTGCCAGTGAAATAGAGAACCATAAAATAAATCCATAGAACACACGTTTCCAGTCGACCTTATTTCTTGCTGTAACTAAAGTTTTAATTTCCCTTAGATGAATAAATTTTACCGAAAAAAGTAAGGCACCTAAACCTATTAAAAATGATAAAATAATTACAAAAAGTAGCAAACTCGAATTTATTCCAATACTTGAAAAAGCATCTTGTGATGCCAAGATCAACTCTTCCATGTTATTAACATGAGACCATGCAACTGCAAATAGAGGAATCATACCTATAAGCTGCCATCCCATAAAAACCATCAACATTGTGACTAAATATCGCCACCAGTCATTTTCCCCTTTATATGCTTGTTGTATAAAATTCATATAAATTAATTAAAAAATTAAAGATTTAAAATTGATATACCCCATCCATTCTTGTCTTTGACATCATAAAATAATGCTCCGTTTTTAACAGTCAACGGAGATATGAAATTATTGGTAAATAAACCTCCTGTACCCAATCCCTGTGGCAACTTATTTTGCTGAATATAAGTATATTGGGCAATTGCATTTAATCCGATATTACTTTCCAAAGCGGATGTGGTCCACCAACCAATACTATATTTGTTTGCTAGTTTAATCCACTCATCTGTGCCCTGAAAACCGCCAATCAAACTTGGTTTTAGAATAATATATTGTGGGTTAATACTTTGTAACATTTTTTCTTTATCAGATCTATTAAAAACGCCTATCAATTCTTCATCTAATGCAATATCTAAAGGAGTTGTATCACACAGTTTTGCCATTAATTCCCACTGACCAGCTTTAATAGGTTGCTCAATGGAGTGCAATTGAAATTCAGATAATTGTTTTAATTTTTCTAATGCTTCTTTTGGATGGAAAGCGCCATTAGCATCAACTCTTAATTCAATTTCGTTTGCCGAAAATTCATTTCTTATGCTTTTTAATAAACCCAACTCTGTTTTAAAATCAATAGCTCCAATTTTTAATTTAATGGTTGTAAAACCAACTTTCAATTTTTCTTTGATCTGCTTTTGCATAAAAGACCTGTCTCCCATCCAAATCAGACCATTTATAGCAATCGAATCGTTACCATTAGTAAAATCAGAAGGAAATAATTCAAAGGTATCTTTACTATTAAAGGAAGATAATGCCTGCTCCAATCCAAACTGGATAGATGGAAATTCTATTAACTCATGCAGTAAAAAAAAATTATCTAAATGAATATGATCACATAACCATTGTAGTTTTTCTTCATAATCAGGCCTATCATCAGCACTTAATCCTTTAAATACAGCACACTCACCTATTCCAACATTTTGATCATCAATGATTTTTAAAAAATAGGTTTCCTTGGTATGAAGCACTCCTCTTGAAGTACCTCCCGGAAGTTTAAACTGTAAAATATATTTTTTAAAGGTTGCTTTGATCTTCATCAATGTTAATGTATTTTTACAAATCTACATAACTGAAATTAATTCTGCCAAAAAATTAAACAAAGTCCTAAAATTATTTATTTTTGCAGTCATCTTGCCCTCGTAGTTCAACGGATAGAACAAAAGTTTCCTAAACTTTAGATCTAGGTTCGATTCCTAGCGAGGGTACAAGTTTTTTTACTTTACTTTTTTTTCAATATCTTGCTATTTTAAATCTTAAACAAAATCAATCAATGAAGTTTAAACAATTATTAATCAGCCTTATATCAATATTTTTTATAAACAATATCGTTGCTCAAGTTTTACCTGAAATCAAAAATGAAAAATCATTTAGTATTGGAAATACAATAACTATTAGATCAAAAGTGCTAAATGAAGATAGAATCTTAAATATTTATCTGCCACTAAATTATTCAAAAGATTCAAGTAAAACTTACCCAGTGATTTATCTTTTAGACGGATCAAAAGATGAAGACTTTATTCATATATCAGGATTGGTGCAATTTGGTTCTTTTTCCTGGATCAACATGATACCCGAAACCATAGTGGTTGGCATTGCAAATATTGATCGCAAAAGGGATTTCACCTTTCAGTCTAACGTAAAAGAGCACAAAAAGCAATTTCCAACTGCTGGTAAATCAAAAAAGTTTATACAATTTATTGGTTCTGAATTACAACCCTTTATCAAAAATCACTATAAAGTGAATTCAGAAAAAACATTGATCGGACAATCTCTTGGTGGATTATTAGCAACTGAAATTTTATTTAAAAATCCCGACTTATTCAATAATTATATCATTGTTAGTCCGAGTCTTTGGTGGGGAAATGAATCATTATTGAAATTTGATCCCAAGGCATATTCTGATCAAAAAACAATTTATATTGCTGTTGGCAAGGAAGGAAAAATAATGGAAAGAGAAGCTAAAGACATATATCAAAAATTAGAATCATTGAACAGACCCAATACCAAATTGTATTTTCAATTTCTTGAAAACCAAGACCATGGTGATGCACTTCATTTGGCAGTTTACCATGCATTTGAAAAAGTATTTATGAGTAAAGAGTAACCTTTTGACCATTTTGAAAATCAAGTATGAAAGAAATAGAAACTATTCAGGATTTTAATAATTGGATCCAACAGGGAGTTCCACATGAAGCTGCCGTAAAGGGACTGGATCTCAAGTTATTTGAAAACAATATCCTAAAACATAATTTTAATGGATGCCTCTTTTTAGGATGTGATCTGAACAATCATTCGGCTGGTTACATAAGCTGTAATGGTGGCATGGTGATTTCCAACAGAGATGATATTATTTTTGAATTACATCGATCTAAATTGTACTCTCCGATGGAACTTTTTAAAGGTTTTGATATCCATAATAAAAACGGATACCATTCAACCTATGATTATAAAATATACAAAGATTATGTAGATGCAGGAATGGATGCCAGCAACTCTATCTTAGTAACTTTATCAAGAAGACTACACGACCATAGTATTACAGATGCACTTCAGGAAATAATATCTGGCAGAAAAGTGGTAGCCATTATGGGAGGACATTCTATGGAGCGAAAAAATCCCTATTATTTGATTATCGCCAAAATAGCCAGAACCTTAACCCAAAAAGGTTTTTTAATGGTTAGCGGAGGTGGACCAGGCGCTATGGAAGCTACACATGTTGGAGCTTATTTTGCTCACCGATCAGAAAAGGAACTGGAACAAGCAATTACAGAAATGCAGGTAAGACCGCTAAACGCAGTGGCCAATAAAGAATATGCTGATAAAGACTGGCTTCACAGAGCCTGGAAAGTTTTAGAAAAATATCCTATCCCAAAAGGAAAAGAAAAAAAATCTATGAGTATTGGTATTCCTACATGGCTTTATGGTCATGAACCACCAACCATATTTGCAACACATATTGCAAAATATTTTGCCAATAGTGTCCGGGAAGATGGATTGGTAACCATTGCAAAACATGGAATTATTTTTGCTCCGGGAAGTGCAGGAACTACACAGGAAATATTTCAAGATTGTACACAAAACCACTATGCGCCCTATAATACAATTGAATCAGTTAAAAAATTTATTTCACCTATGATCCTGTTTGGAGTTGATCACTGGACAAAGAAAAGACCCCTTTGGGATTTTATGCAAGAAATTTCAAAAGATCAGCCATGTGCCAAATTACTTTACTTAATCGAAGATAAAAATGAAGTAATTAATTTACTAGAATCTTATGATCCTGATGAATATTCATTTCCCAGATAATTAAATGTACAACAATGATAATCTTATTTTCTAAAAAGTAGCTCTTAATTGAATACTTCCGGTATGGATAGTTTTAGAACTTTCTGATTTTCTACCAAAATAATTCAGATTCAGATCTAAATAGGAAGTTAAACGCTTTTGTAAATTCAATAACCAGGTGAAATTTGTACCGGGTTGTAATCCTTCCAACATTTGATATGCAACTGGAGAATTCTGATTTCCTTCAAAACTATTGAAATACAAATTTACATTTGCGTTTATTGAGAATTTTTGTTTGTTTGCATATTGAAAATTAACTCCAAAAACATGCATTTTTAATTTTTCAAATGCTTCTATCTGATTTTTTTTATCCTTGTATTTATAAAAAGCTTCCATCCGCGAATTCTTACTGTACAAATAAGAAATTTTTGGAT
>JADGEA010000079.1 GCA_016744615.1 Flavobacteriaceae bacterium | reverse complement strand
ATTTGACATCAAACCTGAAGATGTTGGATTTTTTAATGAACTGAAAATCAGTACGTAAATTTGACGTTAGTTGGAATTTTGTTACATCTGTTTTTTCTTTGGAAAATCCTCGTACACAAAACCTCAATTTTCCATAGCCAAACCTTCAGACTGTCTAAAAATCATGCTCAAAGAAGGAAGTCTTTGAGAATTCTCAAATATGCGATTCTCAGAGCCTTTGTTTTAGTTATTAGACAGACTACTGTTACCAACCAGCAAAAAAAGAATAAAAATTTTAAAAAATAAAACATCTTTGACTTATGTACTTCAAAAAAATCACATATGAACCTATGAAAAGATTTATACTCTTATTGCTAATATTATTCGTTATAAATATTTCTTTTTCTCAAGAGAAAATCGAAATAAAATGGTGGAATCCTGCCAATCATGAATTTCCTGTAATTGCTAGTCAGGCTTGGCCTAATGAAGTCAAATCTGTTTATCATCGACTTCCAGCGAGAGCTGAAAAAGATGTAAGGGGTGCTGTATGGGGATTGTCAAAGCAATCAGCGGGATTGTCAATACGATTTTGGTCTAATGCAAATAGTATTCTTGTTAAATACAAAGTAAAAGGAAATGTTGATATGAGTCATATGCCTTCAACAGGAGTAAGTGGATTAGATTTATACAGTAAATCCTATAATGGTGAATGGCTTCGTTGTTGGGGTTCCCTCTCAATCGACACGGTAAGCAATTATAACTTTATAATTGATGAGAATGCTGAATCTTATAAAGAATATGGAAGAGAATATCAATTGTTTTTACCACTTTATAATGAAGTTGCCACTATGGAAATAGGTATTAGTAAAGAATCCCTTTTTAAAGTATTGCCCATTAGAGAAGAGAAACCTATTGTAGCTTACGGGACTTCTATTTGCCAAGGAGCTTGTGCTTCACGCCCTGGGATGGCCTGGACAAATATTTTAGAGAGAAAATTAGAAAGATCGGTTATTAATCTTGGATTTTCGGGTAATGGTGAATTAGAGCCTGAACTGATTGATTTAATGACTGAAATTGATGCGAAATTGTACATTTTGGATTGTCTACCAAATTTAAACCCATCTAAAGATGATACATATCTGTTGACTTTAAATGCTGTAAAGAAGTTAAAAGAAAAGAGACCTGATGTTCCTATAATTTTGACGGCTCATATTGGGTATGCAGATGAATTGACCTCCAATAAAAGTAAGAGAAAATATGAAACGCTTAACAATGCATTAGATAGTGCTTTTTATACACTAAAATCAGAGGGTTATACAAATATTTTTCTTTTAAAGAAAAAAGATATAGCGTTTAATTTTGATATGTATGTAGATAAAATTCACCCAAATGATTATGGGATGGTACAGTATGCAAATGCTTATGAGGGTTTAATAAGAGAAATATTAGAGGAGTCCAGAGGAAATTCACTTACAACCATTCCTGTAACTCAAAGTAGAGACATCGCTGTTTATAAATGGGAAGAAAGGCATCAAGAAATACTTAAATTGAACAAAGTTGATTCGCCAAAAATTTGTCTATTTGGGAATTCGATAGTTAATTTTTGGGGAGGAGAACCAACATCATTGATTAGCAACGGGCAAGATTCATGGGAGAGCATAATGAAACCCATAGGGGTTCGAAATTTTGGATTTGGTTGGGACCGAATAGAAAATGTACTTTGGAGAGTATATCATGATGAACTTGATGGTTTTGAGGCCGAACAAATTGTTTTAATGATTGGAACAAATAATTTGCATATTAATAGTGAAATTGAAATAATAGAAGGATTAAAAAAGTTAATTAATGCTATTAGAGTTCGCCAACCTAAAAGCAGTATTCTAATAATAGGAATATTACCAAGAAAAGGGAAAGAAAAACTAGTTAAGAAATTAAATTTAAAAATATCACAACTAGCTGATTTGGAATCTATTAATTTCAATAATATTGGCAACCCATTATTACTTAAAGATGGAACAATAGATAAATCCTTATTTACAGATGGATTGCACCCCAATCATAAAGGCTATATGATTATAGCAAAAAAAATGCAACGAATTCTTAAAGATAAATAATAAAAATATGAAGAGCCAAATTGAAAACAAATCCTTATTTATAATTGGATATTGAAATCAATTTAAAAAATAGAATTATGCAAATTAGACCTACTAAAACTATCTTTACACTGATTATTACAGCACTAGTATTTATCTCTCATTCTAATTTAGTTTCTGGACAAGAATCAAAGCAAATTATTGGACCTCTTTTGGGACATACGGATACCAATTCTGTTAATATTTGGGCAAGATTAAACAACGAAGCGCAATACATATTAGAAGTTAAAAAAGACGGCAGTGAAAAATGGGAAAAATTTATAGCAAACGCAGAAAAAGACAATGATTTTTGTATAACCTGGAAAGTGAAGAACCTAACTCCGTCAACCCATTATCAATATCGTATAAAAAAAGGAGAAGTTCTTCTAAATGAAAATAATAACCTTAGCTTTAAAACTGCTCCTTCAATTGATAGCAAAACTCAAGTACATATTGCTTTTGGTTCTGGTTCTAATTATGATAAAGAAATAGCAGAAGTTTGGAATCGTATTTCTAATTCTAATATTGATGCCATGGTTCTTTTAGGAGATACTCCTTATATTGATACAACTGAATTGAGCACCCAAAGAAAAAAATATAGAGAGTTCTCCGACTTTACAGAATTTAAAGACCTTGCACAATCGATACCATTTTGGGGAACCTGGGATGATCACGATTTTGCATTCAATGATTCTGATGGTACAGCAAAAGGGAAAGAGAACTCACTTAAAGCATTTAAAGAGTATCGCCCAAATGATACTTTTGGTGACGGCACAGAAGGTATATATACCAAGTTTAGTTATGGCTCTGTTGAAGTTTTTCTTCTGGATACTCGTTGGTGGTCATGGACTGGTCCATCATATGCTGACTCTTCCAAAAAAACACTTCTTGGTAAAAAACAATGGGAATGGCTAAAAAAATCACTTATCGAATCAAAAGCTACATTTAAGTTAATTGCATGTGGAATGATTTGGGATGATAAAAAAAATGGAGAAAAGGATGATTGGGAAACATATATGCACGAACGTGATGCTCTCTTTAATTTTATAGGCAAAGAGAAAATTTCAGGAGTAGTGCTTATTGGTGGTGATATTCATGTTTCCCGTGTTCTACGTTATAATACAGAAAAAGAAGTTGGCTACCCGCTCTATCAATTTATTACATCGCCGCTACACAATAAAACTATAAAAAGCCTTAATGTGCCACATCCAGATCTTATTCGTGATGCAGTTGTTCCTCATACTTTTATGAAAATTACTGTTAACCCTACCGTTGTGCCAGCAACTTTGAGAGCTGAATTTATTGACAAAGATGGCAATAGACTTTTTGATGATATAAGTATTACAATAGATCAGCTTTCTCCAAAATAATATTTTTGTTGTAAAAAAAATACATTAACCGCCAGCAAAGGCTTATATGTAAATATACCCTAAACTAGAATGTAATCTTTCATTATTGTACCAGTTTATATATTGATCAATAAACTCATATAATTACAAGTACAATCTAAACCTAAATCTATACAACCATTCATATTTAATAGTTTTAAAAAAACTTTCAGCCACAGCATTATCCCAGCAATTCCCTTTTCTACTCCTCTACATCCCAAAAGCATTTTATAAGATAGAGATACAACTCATCTGCAATAATTCCTAATCCATTTCCTGTTGGATAAGATTTAATGTGATTCTACAAGTTTTTGCTTCAACCATTTATAAGATTATTAGAATCAATTAGATCATTAATCGTTTTTATAGAAAAATGAGAAGCCAATTTATCTTGTGGTGAATTCATACAATAATCAACCAGTTGATCTATTGTTGATTTGGCAACGTGCATTCTTGTATCTGATGAAGCATAATAAATATAAACAGTTCCATCATCATCTGCAATCCAGCCATTTGAAAAAACGACATTAGATACATCACCAACCCGTTCACCTTTGAGTGGTGCAATTAAATACCCATGAGGCTTATGTGTTACAATCCATGGTTTTTCGAGATTGGTCATAAACATATACAAGGTGTACCGTAATCCTGCAGCCGTATTTCTAACACCATGAGCTAATTGCAGCCAACCATGTTTTGTTCTTATTGGTGCCGGACCTAAACCATTTTTTACTTCATAGATGGTATGGTATGTTTTAGCATCTACAATTATCTCTTCTTTAACTTCAGAATTTTCAATAGTTTCCGATAAGCCAAAACCAATACCTCCTCCTTTTCCCGTATCTATAAAACCATCTTGAGGTCGTGTATAAAAGGCATATTTCCCCTGAACTTTATGTGGAAATAACACAACATTTCTTTGCTGACCGGTTGTTGAAATAAGATCTGGCAGCCTTTCCCAATTTATAAGATCTTTGGTTCTTGCAATACCCGCAGCAGCAATTGCCATTAATGTATCTCCTTCTGTAGCATCAGGATCTTTGCGCTCAGTACAAAACACTCCATAGATCCATCCATCATCGTGTTGGGTTAAACGCATGTCATATACATTTGTATCCGGATTATTGGTTTGAGGTAAATTTATTGGCCGATCCCAAAATTTAAAATTATCAATTCCATTAGGGCTTTCGGCAATAGCAAAAAATGATTTTCTGTCATTCCCTTCAACACGAACTGCTAATATATATTTATCATTAAACTTCATCGCTCCAGCGTTGAAAGTAGCATTGAATCCAATACGTTCCATCAAAAATGGATTTGTTTTTTGATTCAAATCAAATCTCCATGATAGCGGTATGTGTTCTCTTGTTAAAATTGGGTTTTGATACCTGTTGTAAATACCATTTGCACTAAATAATGCTTCATTCTTTTTATTCAACAACACATCCTGATCATTTTGTAGCTTTTCCAGTCTGTCAGTAAATATTTCATTCTTTTCCATCTTCTTTTTTATCTGTTTACGTGTTCTGATTTGATTTTATTAAATTCTTTAGCGTCTGAAGCAGTTGGATGACCGAAAAAATACACCCTTAAATCACTTCTTCAAACCATCGCATAACTAAGTTCTTTTCTAATAATTGAATCATTTAATACGCTTCCTAAATTTTGCATAAACCATGTGGAATCTCTTACATTTTCCAGTTCTGTTTCTGTAAATAATACTACCAATTTATTTTTTGACCTAGCAAGATCAATAATTTTCATTTTTAGTGAGACTTACTCGAGATAATTGATAAATTTAATGTTATTTAACCATCTTAAAAAACTCAAATTAAAAAACCGACCGTTCGGTTGCTAAAGTATTGATTTTATTTTGTAATTAGATTATATACTCTATAAAGATTGATAATTATTAGAAAAACTGATTTGTTTTATAAAACATAAAGCAAACTCTCACTCGATAAAAAATTTAATACTAAATAATGCTTAGGTGAAATACAATTTTCAAACAGCTTGCTGTCTATAGGAAACCCTCAAAAGAAATAGGTCTGTCTCATATTTATTTTTTAAAAAGTAAAATATCTTCTCATGATATAATCAACTAAAAGGTTGTTTTTCCATATTGTTGATATAACAATTCATAGGTAGAGATGCTATCAGTATCTTGAATTTTATCAAAAGCATCTATTTTTTTAACATTATTTATATGTTTAAGTATCAAATCTCTTGCTCCAATATCTCCATTTAATTGTCTTAGTTCATTAAAATATTTCGAACTAAAAATTGCCGGAACCCCTACTCTATTTTTGTATTTACTTGCAATTATAATTTTGTTTATAAATTTATTTATCAATATATTAAAATATATCACATCAATTAAAGGTTGATCAATTAAAGTAATTAAAACACCATCAAAGTCCATGTTGTTTTTATCTATAAAACCCATCGCACTTGCAATAGAAGAACCCATTCCTAAATTCCAGTTTTTATTATAAATGATCGTAATGTTTTCTTGTTCAATTTCTTTGGAAATAAGTTGATAATTCGCACCAAGAACAACAAATACCTCATCGGATTTTGACGCCAAAGCTTGTTCAATAGAATTTCCTAATAAGGTGGTTTGCCTCCATGGTAATAATTGTTTGATTTTTTCCATCCTACTGGATGCACCGGCGGCAAGAATAATAATTGCTATTTTAGGAGGAGTCTTACTCATTCTCATGAATTATGGGATAATGTAATACTCCTTTAATATTTTTTAAAGGGTCTGGTTCTTTTTTGCGAATTACAGATAATATTTCAGCACAAATAGACAAAGCTATTTCCTGAGGTGTTATTGCTCCAATATTCAAACCGGTTGGCCCGTAAATAACATCTAAAAAAGAATTGTTAATATCTGGATTTTCCTCTATAAATGCGTTTAATAAACACTCTCTGCGATTGGTTGATCCCAACAACCCAATATATACTGGCTCAGAATTTCTTAGCACAGACAGAAATTGTAGATCTCTGGCGTAATTATGCGTCATCAATATGGCTGCTGTATATTGGTCGATCAAAGAAATATCCATTGTTTCAGCAGATTTGTATAAGATATTCTTTGCTCCGGGAAAGTCATTCAAAATTTGAGGACTTGACGAGCTTGCAACAATAATTACCTCCCAACCTAATGCACATGCCTGTAAACAAAGTCGCACTGCATCGTGTTCTGCCCCAATAATAAGTAACCTAAAAGGAGGATTTAGCTTTTGTGAAAAAATATTTAATTTCAATCTATTCTCAATTTCAGGAGATACATATCCTTTAAAGGGATAAACTTTTTTATTAATTATGAATAAGGAACCAAATTTAGAATTGACAATGACTTCCTTTGCATAAAAACTATCAATCCTTAATTCCTTCCTGTTTTTAATACAACTATCAAACGAATTCAGCATTTCTAATTTAGGATCAAACATCTCAATTAAGATATATAAAATACCCTCACAACCAAGACGATATCTACCATCATAAGTAATTACTTTTGCTTCACCAGTTCTAAAAACTGTGGAAGATTGTTTTAAAATTTCTTTTTCTACACAACCACCACTTACAGCCCCTGTCATTTGACCATTCTCATGGATGATCATTCTAACTCCGGGTTTACGGTAAGAAGAACCATCCAAATCAACAACAATTGCGATTACCGATTGTAAACCTTTGTGTTTTGCAGCTTTATAGCTTTGAATTATCTCAATAAATTCGTGAACCATACTTTAATCTAAATTTTTATCCAAAAACATCTTTATTATCAATAAATGGTTGTTTGGTCAATCTAATCCCTGTTGCTGCTTTAATTGCATTTGCAAAAGCAGGTCCAGCAGGCGGTAAAGTAGGTTCTCCTAATCCGGTTGGAGCAATATTATTTTCAATAAAATAAGTTTCTACTTTAGGAGTTTCTTTCATTCTTATCAAACGATAAGAATCAAAATTAACCGATTGAGGAACACCTTTTACAAAATCAAGATTTCCATACATGGCATGACCAATACCGTCAATTACGCCACCTTCTACCTGATTTAACGCTCCTAACGGGTTTACCACTATACCACAATCTATAGCGCAAATAACTTTTTTTAGAACAGGAATACCTGATTCCATTACAACATCTGCTACTTCAGCAACATGTGTATTATGACAATAGTATGCAGAAAATCCCTGAAAAATCCCTTTTTTTGTTTTACCCCAATTTGATTTCTCAATCACCTTATTGATCACTTCTTCCATTCGTTCAGCAGAATATTGAATTCGCTTATCTTTTGTTCCTTTTACTTTTTGCAATAGGTCTAACCTTAGCTTCACCTTATCAACTCCCATCGTTTCTGCTAACTCATCAAAAAAACTTTGCTCTGCAAAAGCAAGAAAATTAGTATATGGTGCTCTCCATGCTCCTGTAGTGATATTACTTTTATAATTTGCCACATCTACCTGATAATTTTCAACAGCTCCGGCAGGAAAAAAATTAGGTATAAGTCCGTACATATTACTATTCATCGAGGCCTCTTTTAAATGATAACCTGTTAATTGGTTATTTTTAATAGAAGCTTTAATTCTATATTTTATGGCGGGGCGATAAATACCATCTGCCATATCATCTTCTCTTGAAAAAATCACCTGAACAGGTTTCTTGGCTATATTTGATATTTCTGCAGCTTCTAATGCAAAATCACCATAAAGCCTTCTTCCAAAACCACCTCCCATTCGGGTCATTTCCAATGAAATATCCTCAAAATCACGATCTAGTTTCTTAGCTATTCTTTCTGCCGTACCTTTTGGTGTCTGGATCGGACCTGCTAATTCTACCTTTTTATCAGTAACATTCGCAAAGAAATTCATAGGCTCCAAACAATTGTGAGGTAATACTGGAGATTCATAGATCCGTTCTAAAATTTTATCAGCAGAAGCAAAAGCTTTTTTTATATTTCCATCTGATCGTAATGTTTTAAATTTATTGCCATCCAATAGATCTAAAAGGTATTTATCATGATCCTTTGAACTTTCCAGATCTGAATCATTTTCCCAAACAGCACTCAAAGCTTTTTTGGCTCTCATCGCTTCCCAGGTAGTTTTTGCTAATACAGCAACTTTATCTCCAAACTTGAAAACATCTACTACTCCTTCTTTTGACCTTGCAATATTATCATCAAATGAGACTAATTTTTGTCCAAATGCCGGTGGTCTTAATACTGAAACATAAAGCATCCCTTCACGCTTATAATCTAAACCAAATAAGGGTTTCCCAGTAATAATTTCATCAACATCTACATTTAGTATATCTTGTCCTATTATTTTATAATCCTTTGGCTCTTTTAGTTTTACATTTTTTGGCACTTCCAATACGGCTGCTTCAACCGCAACTTCTCCATAACCTAATTTATCACCATTTTTATTAGAGATAATTCCATTTTCAACTGTACAGTCTCCTGCATCAATTCCCCATCTTGCAGCAGCAGCATTAACAAGCATTTGTTTAGCGGTTGCTCCTGTTTCACGTAAAGGATTCCAACCATGTCGAATAGACTGACTACCACCTGCAACCTGTCTTTCAAAAACATCTGTATCTAATCCTCCCTGCACGACATGCACATTTTCCCAAGCTACATCCAATTCTTCGGCAATGATCATTGGCATAGAAGTTTTTACTCCTTGTCCGATTTCAGGATTAGGAGCAAATATGGTCACTACTCCATTATCTGCAATTTTGATAAAACCATTAAAATCGTTAAAATTCAATTTTGAGATATCAACAGGTGGTTTTACTTCTGGTTTACATGCAGTAAAGAAATTGAATCCAATAATCAATCCTCCACCAGTTAGAGCAGATGCCTTTAAAAAAGATCTTCTGTCAATTGTATTTTTCTTTGTATTCATTTTTTAAAAAGATTTGGATAGAATTATTTTTTAGCAGCTTTTGCAACAGCTTTTTCAATACGGTTATAGGAAGCACATCTACAAATATTTCCATGCATAGCTTCTCTTATTTCTTCCTTATCAGGATTAGGATTCTTTTCCAAAAAGGCGGTAGCAGTCATGATCTGACCCGATTGACAATACCCACATTGCGGGACATCTATTTCTTTCCAGGCTTTTTGTACCGGGTGGCTACCATCCTCTGATAAACCTTCAATGGTAGTAATGGATTTATTTCCGATAAGGGAAACTGTCAATAAACAACTTTTTACTGGTTCACCATCAAGATGCACAGTACAGGCACCACATTGACCAATTCCACAACCGTATTTGGTTCCAAGTAAATTGAGATGATCTCGCAATACCCATAACAAGGGAGTGTCATCAGACACATTAACACTATAAACCTCATTATTTACTTTTAAATCGTATTTTGACATTATTTTATGTTTTAATAATGAATATTTCTATAAAAAACCCTGATCAATTTTGATCTGATACTAAAATACAAAAATGTTTTAAGAAAAATTCTTCTTATACAATCTAATTTCTTTAGAACAAAAAAAACCAAGCTATCTCTAGCTTGGTTTTACATATATAAAAAGGCTGAATTTACCTTTTGGCTAATTTTTTCTATTAGTTTGCTTGTGCTTTTGCATCCTGAATCATTTGATCATTTGCTGAAACACCAATTTCAACTCTTCTGTTTTTAGCCTGACCTTCTTTAGTTGCATTATCAAATCTTGGTGCAGTTTCACCAAAAGCTTTAACACTAAAACGATTACCTGCTACACCATGTGCTTTTAAATAAGCTACTACTGAATTTGCTCTTCTTTTAGATAATTTCAAATTATAATCAGCAGACCCTACATCATCCGTATGCCCTTCTATCATCAACTCGGTATCTGGAAATTCAATAAATATTTCAGCAACAGCATTTAAATTTTTCTTTGCATCTGCAGTTAAATCAGCGCTGTTAAACGCAAAATTTACACCACTTTTATCATCAAAAATAATTTGGATTCCTTCCCCAACTCTTTTCACTTCCGCACCGGGTACAGCTTCTGAAATCTTATCGGCCTGCTTATCCATATGATTACCTATCAATCCTCCTGCAACTCCACCCACGGCTGCGCCAATAAGTGCACCCCATATATTACCTCCAATTAGTCCACCAATTGCGGCGCCACCTGCTGCACCAATCGCACCACCTCTTTGTGTCTTATTCGAATTTTGAATTGCAGTACAACTTACTGAAAAAGAAATAATTACTGCCAAAGCCAAAGATATACTAGTTGTTTTTTTTAACATTTTATTCAATTTTTAATGGTTAGTATTTATAATGCAAAATCTTCTGAAACTTTTGAAAAAGTCATCACTACATCAAAAGGATTCCCTTCATATGTTGTAGCAATTCGCATGATCATATGATTAGTATCTAATTCATCAATTTTCGAACGGTATCCCCTGTTTACTGCATCTAAAGGCTTGTTTTTCTCATCAACAAATTTAAATTGCATTTGATAAGTACCATCTCCTGGTTCAAAAAACGACCAATGAATTCTGTGTATACTTTTCTCACAATGTGCAGAACTATTTATGCTAAACTTACCAGATCCATTATTTGGAATAAAAACCCATTTACTACCATTGAAACAAGGTGAATCTGCTATATCAAATAAATTAGCTTTGTACAATCCTTTATCTCCAACAAACCTGATGTTTGTTACTTCCCATGTCCCTTTTAATGTCTTTTTACTAATTTTTACTGATGATGAGCTTCCACCACTGGATTGGGTTGAGCTACATGATACAATAAATAATGTTAATACTAAGTAGAGTAATTTTTTCATGGTTTTAGATTTAAATTAAATGAATTACAAATTTAGCAAAAAAACATCAAAAGAAATACGTACTAAAATAAGTTTAAACAAAACTAAAAAAATGTATCAAACTTTTTCTAAAACCATTGCAATTCCCTGTCCAACTCCAATACACATGGTACATAATGCTTTCTCAGCATTTGAATTTTGTAATTGGTAATATGCACTGGTAACAATTCTTGCTCCACTCATTCCTAATGGGTGACCTAATGCAATAGCACCCCCTAAAGGATTGATTCTTATATCATCATCCTTTAATCCTAGCTCACGAATACAACCTAAAGATTGTGCAGAAAAGGCCTCATTCAGTTCAATAATATCCATATCATCTAAAGACAATCCAAGCCTTTTTAATAATTTTTGCGTTGCTGGAACAGGTCCCATTCCCATGATTCGTGGAAGTACTCCCGCAGTGGCCATACCCAATATTTTAACCTTAGGCTTTAAATTGTATTTTTTTACAGCTTCCGCTGAAGCGATCAATAAAGCTGCTGCACCATCATTTACACCTGAAGCATTCCCAGCTGTAATACTCCCATTTTCACCTGTAATTGATTTAAGAGAACTTAATTTTTCATATGAAGATAAACGAAGATGTTCATCTAAAGAAACTTTTATTGGATCCTTCTTACGCTGAGGAACCATAACTGACACAATTTCTCTTGCTAAAGAACCATCTTGCTGTGCTTTATGCGCTTTTTCCTGACTGCGTTGAGCAAATAAGTCCTGATCTTCTCTACTGATATTAAAATCGGTTGCAATATTTTGAGCAGTTTGTATCATACCTTCCGTACCATACATTTTATCCAATTTTTTATTGACAAATCTCCATCCAATAGAAGTATCATAGATTTTTACATTTCTAGAAAATGCAGTTTCCGATTTCCCCATTACAAATGGAGCACGCGACATACTCTCAACACCTCCAGCTATCATTATGTCGGCTTCACCTGCTTTGATTGCTCTAGCAGCAATTCCAATAGCATCCATCCCCGATCCACAAAGTCTGTTTACGGTTGATGCAGGAACAGTTTCTGAAAAACCAGACAATAAAGAAGACATTCTGGCAACATTTCTATTGTCTTCACCAGCCTGATTAGCACACCCCATGTAAATATCATCTACAGCATTCCAATCCATCTCCAGATTTCTATCCATCAATGCTTTTAATGGAATAGCAGCAAGATCATCCGTTCTTACAGAAGAAAGAGTCCCTGCATAGCGTCCAACCGGAGTTCTAATTGCATCACAAATATATACTTCATTCATAATTTAACAGGTTAAGATAATTTTTCAATTTTTGGTTTCATCATTTTAAAGCTACGCAAAAGAGCTTCAGATAATTGATCTATATTTTCTTGTGTTAACGTTGTAGCAAACATACAAGCCAAAGTATTGATCATGATAATATTTTCTTTAAGAAATAAATAGTCTAAAATTTCATTAATTACTTCTCTTGTTTCCTTATTTTGATATGCTGCACGATAAGTATTTGGTGCTTTCTCCTGAAAATGTAGTTTAAACATAGAACCTGCACCAGTAATACACATAGGTATATCCGCAATTTTTATTGCTTCTTCAATCTGTTTCCTGGCTTTCATTGCAAGAGTATTCAGGTTTAAAACTACTTTTTCATCAAACATTTCCATTGCAACTCTACCTGCTGTCATAGATATCGGATTGGCAGAAAAAGTTCCCGAATGGGGATGTTTTAAAAATGTTCCACGAGGATCCAATACCTCCATTATTTCTGCTTTTCCAGCCAAAGCTCCAACAGGAAATCCTCCTCCAATAATTTTACCCAAAGCAGTTAAGTCAGGTTTGACAGAATAACTACATTGTGCACCGGCATAATTAACACGATAAGAAACCACCTCATCAAAAACCAACAGCGCATTATTCTTCCTTGTCCAATTGTAGATTGCTTTAATAAAATCATTTGTAGCAGGAAAAAGACCAATTCGGTGCGGAACAGGATCAATTAAAACACATGCTATTTGACCAGCATTTTGATCTAAAAGATGTATGGTTCGTTCAATATCATTAAAAGGAAAAACCACAACATCATCTAATACTTTTTGAGGAGTTCCTTGAACAACCGGAACAGCATTTGGTTTATTGATATCTCCCCAATTACTTGGATTAGCTGTTTGACTTATTTCTGCATAATCATAAGTGCCATGATATGCCCCTTCAGCTTTAGCTATTTTAGGCTTTCCAGTAAAAGCGCGAGAAGCTTTAATCATAGTCATTACCGCTTCCGTACCGGAATTCATAAAACGGATCTTTTCAAACTCAGGAGATCGACCAATCAGTAATTCTGCAAAAAGGACTTCCGCTTCTGACCCCATTGTGTAAGCAGATCCTTTTTGTAATTGTTTGGTAACTGCACTTACAATTGCCGGATGCGAATGCCCGTGTACCAATGAAGCCATGTTATTAGCAAAATCCAGACGTTCTACACCATCTATATCTTTAATAAAACTACCATTTGCACTTGCTACATAATAAGGGTATGGTTTTCGAAATATTGTATTTCTACTAACTCCTCCGGTAAGAACATCTACAGCACGTTCATAAATAGCCTTACTTGTTTCCCCATTTGAGTTTTGGTTTGAATTTTTAAAATTCATCTGATTATTATTTTATGTTTAGGAATATTGACTCAATTTAGTACCTGTTTGCTTTTGCAGAGTTTCAATATCTACATTAGGTGCCATTTCTCTTACAAATAATCCATCTTTTTTCACATCAATAATAGCAAGATCCGTATAGATACGTTCCACAACCTTCTTTCCCGTAAGGGGAAAAGTACATTTCTCTATAATTTTAGGTAATCCTTTTTTAGTAACATGCTGGGTTATCACAAAAATTCTTTTTACTCCTGCTACCAGATCCATTGCACCTCCCACTGCCGGGATAGCATTTGGAGCACCTGTTGACCAGTTAGCAAGATCACCATCTTTTGAAACCTGCATAGCGCCAAGTACACAAATGTCAATATGCCCACCACGAATCATAGTGAAGCTATCTGCATGATGAAAATAACTGGCTCCAGGTATGGTAGTAATACATTTCTTCCCTGCATTAACCAGTTCACGATCTTCTTTTCCAATTTCAGCGGGCTTACCCATTCCTAACAATCCGTTTTCTGTTTGATAGATGACTTCTCTGCCCTCCGGAACAAAACCAGCTACCATTTCAGGGATTCCAATTCCCAGATTAACATAAGAACCATCCGGAATGTCCAATGCAACTTTTTGAGCCATTTCCGCACGACTCCAACCTACCTTATTCTCTGTATTTACCATGGATATTTCAATTCATCTGCCACCAATTTAGATTCATCGGCAGGGTTATTAATTTCAACAACTTTCTTTACAAATATGCCAGGAGTAACAACAATTTCAGGATCTATGATTCCCGCTTCCACAATATTTTTTACCTGAACAATAGATACATCTGCTGCTGTACACATAATTGGTCCAAAATTTCGTGCCGTTGCATGATAAAGCAGATTGCCATATCTGTCAGCAGTTTCAGCCTTTATCAATGAAAAATCAGCTTTGATCCCATATTCTAAAACAAACTCCTGTCCATTAAATATTCTTGACTCTTTGCCTTCTGCAAGTGGAGTATTTACAGATGCTGGTACATAAAAAGCAGGAATCCCTGCTCCCCCAGCTCTAATTCTTTCTGCCAATGTACCTTGCGGAACCAGTTCTAGTTCAATTTCACCTGCATTATACAATTCAGGAAAAACTGTTGAATTTGCAGTTCGTGGAAATGAGCAGATCATTTTTTTAACCTGCCTGTTTGCAATCAATGCAGCCAATCCAACCTGACCACTTCCGGTATTGTTACTAACAACAGTAAGATCTTTTGCTCCGTGATCGATCAATGCATGAATAAGCTCGATTGGACTTCCTGCTTCACCAAATCCTCCTATCATTACAGTAGCTCCATCATAGATCTCATTAACTGCTGTTGCTATAGATTTAACAATTTTATCAATCATAATACTATTTTTAAAATGATTTTATTTGTAATTGTCTTCTAATTTTTTTTCTATTTGAGCTAATTCCTCCGTATAGAAGTATTCACCACCATCAAAAGGTTTTAATTTCTCAATAGTATTTTCAACTTCATCATATTCAGCTAAATAAACCTTGTCCAACCATTTCATATTTCTTGCCTCGTTGAATTTTAATGCAAATGCTTTTCTTCCATTTACTTTTACAACTCCCATTAAGGATGTTTTTCCTGCAGAAGATGTCATGGTAATATATCTTGATGGTCTTCCTAAAGAAGGTAAACTTCTGTATACTTTGCTAAAAATTTTATTCATATCAGCCAGAGGAGCTGTAAAATAATCATGTTCACCTGTTGGTCTGGCACAATAAATAGAATGGAACTGCATACCCAACATCATTAAAATATGACCTAGATCAATCCAGTTTTGAGCAGATCTGTCAATATCTACCTTTCCATTTTCATCCATAAATAAACTGATATGATTCATCATCGGACTCTGACTTCTAACATTAATTCCGTTTGCTCTTAATCTCCTAATTGCAGCAATCGTATGAATATTAAGCAATTCCTTAGGTGTTGAAAAATGCCCCATCCATAATACCTGAACTCCGTTATCAATTAATTTTTTAAATAATTCAAGTGTACCGTTGTACTGTGAGCTAACAACTACATTTGGCTCATAAGTTAAAGCACGGGAAGCAATTCGAATATTTTTGATATGCATCAACTCAGGATCTTCCATAATAGGTCTCAGATACTCATTCAATCTGCTGGTTGGCATATACCCTGCATCACCACCAGTAATAAGAATATCAGTAACTTCTTTATGTTTTTTTAAATACTCATGTACCTGATGCACATTACTTTGAATAAACATATCTTCATCTCCCCTTACCTGTGCATGGCGGAAACAATAGGTACAATATGCATAACAACCTTGTGTGGTTTTATCAAATAGTAAAAATACCTGAGGGTACTTGTGCTGACCTCCGTCAAGTGCTTCTGACTCCCCTTCTTCTGTGTAAAATGAAGGGCGGTTAAGGATTTGTTTTCCGTCGTGCGGATTTGTTTTATCTCTGTAATTCTCAACCATTTTCTTTCTTTCATCGTCATCTTTAATCCTACTGTATTCTTCCACAACTTTTTTATCGATCATATTTGGTTGAGGAATGATCAATTGAAATACCTGATCCTCTTCATAATTGTTCCAGTCAATGGTATTTAATACATGTTTGGTAGCTAAAAAAGCATATACCTCTACAAAAAGCTCTCGCTCCTTAATATCACTAAGTACTATCCCGTGTTCTGCTAATATTTCACATACTTTTCTAAAACCGTCTAATCCTGAATATTTATTCTTTGAATTTGCAATAAAAATAGCTCTGGATTCCTTTTTTAATATGGAATGATGGGGAAAATTATTGTGTAATCGACTAAGTAAAGACGTTGGAATTAAGTTCTCATTTCTCATGATATTTTTTGCATCTTCATCTATTCCATGACGATCCATAAGCGACTCAATATCTGAAGATTGGAATTTTACCAATTCCTTTGTTTTCAAATCTTTTTCAGGAAATTGTGTGATTGTTTTCATTTTAGTATTCTTTTATCTTTTTATTAATTGTTGTTTGGTGTAATGATCCATAACATTTCTGCATGATCATCACTTATATTTTTAAATAAATGAGATTTGTTTGAATTAAAATAGAATCCGTCTCCTTCATTTAAATGGTATTTATTCTTTTCAATAGTCACTTCAAAACTGCCTTTTAACACAAAACAAAATTCCTGACCAGGAAAATTACTGGTCATGATACCTTTTGAATTTGAGTTTTTACTAAATTGAATTAAATACGGTTCTATTTGTTTTGAAGGAAAGTGATAGGATAATAAATAAGAACTGGTTCCATTTGCATTTTTTTTTGCAAATCTTCTTTCACTTGATCTTAAAAGCGGATGTGTAATTTGGTTTTCATTTTCACCAATCAATTCTCCAACAGTAGTTTGTAATGCTTCGGAAATTTTTTTAAGAGTAACAATAGATGGAAAGGCTTTTCCTTTTTCGATTTGAGAGATCAAGCTGGAAGTTACACCTATGTTAATAGATAATTCTTTGATCTGAAAACCAAGACTTTCCCTGATTCTTTTTATTCTTTTACCCATTTGATCCATAAGTACGAGAATTATATTAAATATTATTTTACAAATTAAATATAATTTAACTACATAAACAATAATTATTAAGTATTATTTTACTAATTAAATTATATTTAATTTTAAAATAGGGTTCTCTCAATTATTCTATAGATAAACAAAAAAAAAAAAAAAATTAAATACCTGATTATAAG
>JADGEA010000565.1 GCA_016744615.1 Flavobacteriaceae bacterium | reverse complement strand
ATCTGCCGCTAAACGCATATAATATAAACCTAATTCAATATCTTTTTTAACGCACACACCATAGGCTAGCATATCACCCCATAAAAATTGGTAAGATGGTATTTTAGATTTATTAGCCCGAACTTCAATGTCTTGAACTAATTGACATTTATCCAGCACAACCTGGCTTAAATGCTTGTTTTCTTTAATCAAATCAAGTAACTGATCATCAGAGTAAATTTGCACTGCGGCTAAATTCTCACCGTAGGCCATAGGCAAAAAACACATATAAATAAAGAAAAAAAGAACACGCATATATTAATCCTAAAGACAGTAAACAAAAGCACGATTACTTTATAGCTATTTCATAACAATAAAAGAGTTATCGGCAATAAAGCACAAAACTAAATAATAGCTATACAAATACATGCAATTAAAAGACCAATACACCCTTTTTATAATACCATTTTGTACAAATATATAAATTGTATAATCGTTAAAAAATGGCTAATATTAAGTAAGGAATAAATAAAAAATTAGATTACATGGACTTAAAATAAATGATCATAGAAAAGCAACTTGCTGAATTAAATGTAGGACATTATGTCACTGATATTGCCAAACAAAATGGTACATTTTCATTAAGTTCACCAGGACATATTAAAAGCTCCAAAGTCATTAATCACCTTAAAAATAAAGATGTTATTTCTGTATTGATTGACGACACCAAAACGCTTGTTCAAGCAGCCAAAAAGAAAACCAAAGCTGAAGTTAGTGCTGAAATAAAACAAGCCAAAGAGATTTTCAATGAATCGAAAGACATTCAAAAAAACCTTTTTTCTCAAGCCTTAAGTGGCACAACAGTTGATTTAAAGCCTGTTATTGAAGTAACCAGCAAGTCTGTTGATGCTATTTTTAATAGCCCTGATTCCTTAGCCTGCATGGTAAATATTCGTGAAAAAGACGAGTATTTATTAGAGCACTCTGTTGCGGTATCAGTTTATATCACTATTTTTGCCCACCAT
>JADGEA010000291.1 GCA_016744615.1 Flavobacteriaceae bacterium | reverse complement strand
AAAATTGCATTGAATTTATTGAAAAATGAAAAAACAGAGAAACAAGGTATTGTCGGAAAAAGACTTAAAGCAGGTTGGAATCAAGCGTATCTATTAAAAGTCTTAAATATTAAAGTGTGAGTTTGCCCTGCTGATTGTAATTAAAAGCATCTATTTGAAATTTAACTTTACTGTCATTTTTTTTTCATATGTCAAAAAAATCATTGCTACTTGTAATCATTCAATTTAGCTGCTTTGCCTATTTTCTTTTTAGTGGAAAATTTATGGGCAAATATTTCTGGTTGCTGGTACAAATTATTGGATTTATTATTTCCCTTTGGGGAGTTTTGGCAATGAAATTAGGAAATTTCAATATACAACCCGAAGTTAAACCTACTGCTCATTTTATATCGAAAGGCCCATATAAGCATATAAGAAACCCTATGTACACAGGGTTAATTATATTTTTTGGCGCTGCTGTATTGTCCAATTATTCTGCAATTCACTTAGCAGTATTTACAATTTTAATAATTGTTTTATTAGAGAAGATCAAACTGGAAGAAAAATTTTTAACTATAAAGTTTGGGGGTATTTATCTGGAATATAAGGAAAAGACTTATCGATTAATTCCAATATTATACTAATTTATTTTCCCTTTTTAGGAATTCATTTACATCAACTAAAAAAGTCCAAACAAATAATATACTTCTAATTATTATTTTTATTAAGTTTACCCTTCGAAATAATCATATCATGGAAGTATTAGGAATTGACATTGGTGGCTCAGGTATTAAAGGAGCAATTGTAAACACAAAAACAGGTGAACTCGTTAGCGAAAGACATCGTATTCCTACACCAAAACCTGCTACTCCTAAAAATGTTGCCAATACCATTAAAGAAATAACGGATCATTTTAACTGGACAGGTAAAGTAGGATGTTGCTTTCCAACACCGCTTACTCACGGAAAATGCCAAAGTGGTGGAAATTTACACGATACGTGGAAAGGTGTTCAGGTAGATGAACTATTTGGCGAGAAAACAGGATTAAAATTTACAGTGATCAATGATGCAGATGCTGCGGGTGAAGCCGAAATGAGTTTTGGAGCTGGAAAAGGGAAAAAAGGATTGGTCATTATCATCACTTTAGGAACTGGTATTGGTTCCGGAGTATTTTTCAATGGCGATTTATTGCAAAATACAGAGCTAGGACATGTAACTTATAAAAGTGAACCTTTTGAAATATATGCAGCAGATTCAGCCCGAAAAAGAGATGGACTTAATTATAAACAGTGGGGAAAACGATTGAATAAATACTTTAATCACGTTAACCTTATTCTTTCTCCTGATCTTTTTATTATAGGAGGTGGAGCAAGTAAAAAACTATATAAATTTATTGAATATATAGATATTGACACCCCAATTATTCCTGCAGAGAACAAGAATGAGGCAGGTATTATAGGAGCTGCACTTGCTGCTGAAATTGGTATAAAATAAGGAATACAAAGGCAGAAATAATAAGTGAAATATTAATAATTAGATATACCTCTACCTTCTCACTTTACACTTTATTTATGTGGGGGTACTCACCATCCATTGGATACCAAATTGATCAACCAGCATCCCAAACTTCCCCCCAGAATACTTCTGCAAAAGGCATAATTTCATTTCCTTTTTCACTCAAGCTTTTAAATATATTTTCTGCCTTGTTTTCATCAACTGTTAAACTCATAGTACAGTTGTTTTCTACAACAACAGGAAATTCATCTCCCATCTGATCAGATGCCATCAAAGAAAGATCATCATTTTTCAAATGAACATGCATCACTTTATCTTTATCTTCTGGTTTGCATTTCATATGCTCACCACCATCTGCATAAGTTTTGAGCCCACCTTCGAACTCACCACCTAAAATACTTTTATAAAAATTCATAGCTTCTTTACAGTTTCCCTGAAAAGATAAATAAGGATTTAATTGCATAATATTTGATTTTTAAATGTTAGTTCTTAAATTTAAGGATTATTTTTAAATATTTCATAAAGATGAAAAGAATTGTTGTTTTAACCGGTGCCGGAATGAGTGCAGAAAGTGGTCTCAAAACCTTTAGAGATGCTAATGGATTATGGGAAGGTCATGATGTGATGGAAGTAGCTTCTCCTGAAGGTTGGTATAAAAATAAAGAATTGGTACTTGAATTTTATAATCAAAGACGAAGTCAGTTACTTAAAGTTCAACCAAACAATGCACATAAACTATTAGCTGATCTGGAAAAAGATTTTGAGATTCAAATCGTCACACAAAATGTGGATGATCTGCATGAAAGAGCTAGAAGCAGTAATGTTCTGCATTTGCATGGCGAATTATTAAAAGTAAAAAGTGTAGCAAATGACTCTTTGGTCTATGAATGGAAAAAAGACTTAAAAGTTGGTGACAAAGCTGAAGATAGCAATCAGTTAAGACCAAATATTGTTTGGTTTGGTGAAGCAGTACCCATGTTGGATAAAGCTATTGAAATTATAAAAAAAGCCGATATTCTTGTAATCATAGGAACTTCGATGCAGGTTTATCCTGCGGCAAGTCTTATTCATTATATACAACCAGATATATCTATTTATTTTATTGATCCTAAGCCAAATATAAATCAAAATAGTTATAATAATCTCACTATTATTTCTGAAAAAGCAAGTGTGGGGGTTGAAAAACTTATCAATTTATTAAGTAATTGAGTTGTTTTAAATTTTAGGTTTCACATTTTATAATACACCAAAATTGTTACTCCCTTGAGAAAAGAATTATCTTACAACCCAATTAACTAAAAGGCTTATATTTTAATAAAAGGTTGGTTTCTAATAGTGCATTTTTTGTGTAATTCAATGAAAATTCTTTGTGGTTCTTTGCATAATAGCTATTTCACTGAGTTGCACGGAGAAAACACAAAGTTTTACAAATATTTTTGAATTATACCTACCATTCAGGCACATAGTAATTATAATACTACATCATTCAAAAACATAAACTTATCCAATAATCTTATAGATCCCCTCAAATAATGCACCATCACTAACAACACCACCCTGTTGAATCAGATCAAAAATCTCCAAATTCTTTTCTTTGCTATATTCCTTTTTACCTTTTAAATATTCAATACTTTCATCTTTAGAATTATCAATAAACCAGTTGAAATCTTTCTCTTTCAATATATTTATCCCTTCTTTTTTCACTTTTACAACAATTCTTTGCAAATCATTCTCATTACATTTGAAAAGGTTTAAGGTATCTTTTGAAAAATGATCTAAATAATTGGCTTTATCTAACACTTTTTCCCAAACAAAATCACTAAAAGCATTTAACTCTTTATCTGCTAATTCTGGTTTATTTTTTTTTATGGAATCCCATTCTTTTACATCAATACTTTGCGCTGCTAAAAATAGAGCAAACTCCTCATGTAATTCTTTAAATTGCTCCTTTGTTAATTGTGTGTATTTCATTCTATTAAAACGTTTTGTAATCTATTTTTATAATTGTAGGATGCAAAAATAATAAATTCCGCTATAGCGGATAAATTAAATCGGATTTTATTGCAAAAAAAAAGAATAAATATTGTATATTTGCACGCTTAAAAAATAACATTAAAATATTTTTATTATGAATCATTACGAAACTGTTTTCATTTTGAATCCCGTTTTATCTGATACTCAGGTAAAGGAAACAGTAAAGAAGTTTGAAGACTACTTGGTTTCTAA
>JADGEA010000078.1 GCA_016744615.1 Flavobacteriaceae bacterium | reverse complement strand
CACTCCATGTATATTCAAACTGAGAAACACTTTCAAACTCTTCATTAAAACCTTCAGCTGTCATAACCAAAGTCTGACCTTCACCAGTTGCAATGGTTTTATCAATGGCTTCCTGAATTTTATCACCATCTTTACAAACAAAGGTAATAACACCTCTAGCTTTTTTAGTAAAAGTACCGGTTTGATAAGTTACTAGCATAGATATTTTTTTGCCACTTTCATCAATTTTTTTCATTACTAAAATTCCAGTAACCAGCTCAGATGCCATTCCCTGAACTGCCCAGTAAAGAGACTTAAAGGGGTTTTGATTGATCCATTTATGCTTAACAGTAGCCATGGCTTCATTATCATCCATAGAGATTACTCTTATGCCTGTAAAATATGCTGAGGGTAATTTTAAAAATAAAAACTTATTTAAATTTTTAACGGTAAACTTTGCCATAACCTTTATACTATATTGATTTGGAAGGCAATTTACAATAAATAATTAGAAGAGTAAAACCTTATAAAAAGTTAAAGTATTGTTAAATTATAGTACTTTGTATTGCATAGTATTAGTTTTTATCTATATATTTGCATAGGAAAGTATTATATAAAATAAAATTATGTCAAAAACATCTGAAAACAACAACGCTTTTTTAATGCATTTATCAAGTTTTGCAGGATATTTATTTCCTTTTGGGGCGATTATAGTTCCATTGATTTTTTGGGAATCTAAAAAGAAAGAAAGTCAGTTGCTTGATAGAATAGGGAAAGAAGTGATCAACTTTAACTTAAGTTTTATGCTATACAGTATAGGTATTATTGCTGTAATGGCTTCTTTGGGATTAAGTATGGCAATAAATGAAGTCCATCATATCAATTTATTCTTGATCATTACCATGGGAGTTGTACTAAGTATTTTAGCGATTAGTAAATTTATATTGATCATTATTGCAGCAATTAAAGGAAATCAAGGCGAGGAATATCATTATCCGTTAACTATAAAATTCATTAAATAAACTCAAATAATTATGATAGCATTATTGATAAACATCGTAATTTTTATTGTAGATACAATAAAATACATTTTGTTCTAAAAATAAAGTTCTAAAAATGAAATAAGTAAAATATAAAAAATTTTACAAATTTCATAAAAGCCCAAATGATTGGGATTAAAAACATTAAAAAGAAACAAATGAAAATAGAGAATACAAAAGCACAGATGCGAAAAGGAGTTTTAGAGTTTTGCATACTCTCCATTTTGCAAGGTGAAGACGCATATACATCTGAGATCTTATCGCAGCTAAAAGATGCCAAAATGCTTGTTGTTGAGGGTACGATTTATCCTTTATTAACAAGATTGAAAAACGCCGGACTTTTAAGCTATCGATGGGAGGAATCAACTTCTGGACCACCTAGAAAGTATTACGGTTTGACAGAAACAGGCAAGTTATTTTTAATCGAATTGAATACAACTTGGAGTGATATGGTAAAAGCCGTGAATTTAGTTACAAAGAATAACTCAACAGTAAAATCTACAAAAAAATGAACAAAACAATAAATATAAATCTGGGTGGTGTATTTTTTCATATTGATGAAATTGCATATCAAAAGCTAAAAAATTATTTAGATGCTATACGCAGATCTTTAAGTGACGATCCAAAAGGTAGAGATGAGATCATTACAGATATTGAATCAAGAATAGGTGAACTTTTGTCAGAAAAAGTAAAAGATGTTCGACAGGTGATCAATGAAAAAGATATTGATGAGGTTGTTGAAATTATGGGAAAACCTGAGGATTATATGGTGGATGATGAGTTATTTAATGATGATAATTACAGTTCGTACAGTAGTAAAAGGTCTAAAAAGTTGTACCGTGACGGTGATGATAAATTTTTAGGAGGTGTATCTTCGGGGATGGCGCACTACTTTAATGTAGATGTAATCTGGATTCGTTTAGCTTGGCTTATTGCTGCCTTTGGATTTGGATTCGGATTTATAGTATATCCAATACTTTGGATCTTATTGCCACAGGCAAATACAACTGCTGAAAAACTAGAAATGGAAGGAGAAGATGTAAACATTTCTAATATAGAAAAAAAAATTAGAGATGAGATTTCAGATGCTTCAACCAGAGTAAAAAATGGTATTGAAGATGTAAGCGAAAAAGTTAAAAATGCTGATTATCAAAAGTATAGATCAAAGGCGAAATCTGGAACTCAGGATATTGTAGAAACTCTTGGTAAAATATTTTCTACATTTTTCATGATCATTGGTAAGTTTATTGGGGTGTTATTGATCATTATTTCTATCACAACTATTTTAGCTTTGATAATTGGCTTGTTCACTGTAGGTTCACTTGATTTCATACATGAAGGCTGGTTTTACCAAAATAGTCTGTTTTTTAATAATTCTGGTTTACCAATTTGGATTGTCTCGATCATAGCTTTTATATTAGTAGCAATTCCATTTTTCTTTTTGTTTTCCTTAGGTTTAAGGATTTTGTCTAACAATACGAAATCTATTGGTAAGGTAGCTAATTTGTCACTGCTTGGAATATGGTTGGTAGCTATGATGTTTGCTATATTTTTTGGAACTAAGCAATTTATGGAATCTGCTTTTGATGGCTCAGTAACAAACAAGCAAGAGATCAATTTGACAGAGAATGATACCATAAAGATCAAATTGGTTGACAATGATAAAATCTCTAATAACATGGTTTTAAGGAGAGAATATGGATACAAAGTAGTATTTGACGAAAATGACAATGATATTATCTATTCAAATAATATAAGGTTGAATATCCATGCCTCAGATAGTGAAGAAATAATAGTGAAGACCAGAAAAAAATCAGACGGAAAAAGTAAAGAAGATGCCCGTGACAAAGCAAGAGAAATGAGGTATGATTTTCAATTGGATAATAATGATCTAAAACTCAATGGCTATTTCTTAACGGAAGTGATCAATAAATTTAGATCACAAAAAGTTTATATTGATATTTTTATACCTGTTGGTCAGGTGATGTATCTTGATAAATCCACCCGTACATTTTTATATGATGTAGATAACATCCAGGATATTTATGATAGAGATATGCCAAAGCATTATTATAAAATGACCGAAGAAGGTTTAGATTGTTTAGATTGTAATGATTGGGAGAGTGAGGACGTAGATGTTTCAGTAGATGAATCTTTTAATATGAAAATAGATAAAAAAGGAGTTCATATTGAAATCAAGGATGATCAAAATGAAAAAGCAGAAGTTAAAATTGATGAGAATGGCATTAGAATCGAAAAAATAAAAGATTCTATTTGATATAATTCATCCTAAAATAATAACAATTCAGAAATATATTTTGAATTATAAAGAATACCTTTATTAGTTTTATGATATTAAATAATCAACTTATGAAAAACCTTACAAGAATTACTGCATTGCTTTTATTATTAGTTTTAACAACATCTTGTTTTTTTGATGGGGTAAAAGGAAATGGTAACGTGATAAGTAAAAACCGAAAAATTTCAAATGATTTTTCAAGTATTAAAGTGAGTAGAGGCTTACATGTTTTTATCACTAAAAGTGCCGATATATCTTTAACAGTTGAAGCAGATGAAAATTTACACGAATTGATTACCACAGAAGTTGAAAATGGAACTTTGGTAATTACCTGTACAAAAAATATTCGTTGGGCAAGTGCAAAGAATATTCATCTCTCTGTTGAAAATATAAATGAAATTTTAGTTTCTAGCGGGGCTGAAGTATCTTCTGAAAATACTATGGTGGCCAAAAGACTAAAAGTGGATGCTTCAAGTGGTTCACAAGTAAAACTGCATGTACGTGTGAAAGACTTGAATTGCGAAACATCAAGTGGTGCCATGATCCATTTAGATGGAGATACAATTGATTTTATGGTATCATCTTCCAGTGGAAGTAACATTAATGCATATGCCTTAGATGCAGAGAATTGTGAGGCAAAAGCATCCAGTGGATCAAATATAAAAGTAAATGTTAGCGGTAATTTTGAAGGAAAAGCATCTAGTGGAGCACATATAAATTATAAAGGAAATCCTCAAAAAGTAAAGAAGAATGAAAGCTCGGGAGGTGGTGTAAGTAGCTCTTAAAAAAAGTGTCTAACCTATATTTTAAAAAACCATGGCAAAAATGTTATGGTTTTTTAATCATTCCATTTCGTCCAGAATAATACTCTTTGCATAATTCAAATACTTTCGTCCGATAGGAATTCTTTTATTGTCAATTTGAACTGAATTTCCTTCAACTTCTTTGATCTTATCTAATGCAACGGTAAATGATCTATGAATTCTAAGAAATAGATCGCTTGGCAATTCTTCAGTTATTCCTGTTAAAGATTTAAGAACCACATAATTATCGGGTATTGTAAAAACTTTGATGTAATCTTTTAAAGATTCGATGTACAAAATATCTTCAAATTTAACTTTGACCAATTTTTTATTGACTTTTAAGAAAATAAATGATTTTTCTTTAGCATCTTTAGGTTGATCATCTTTTACCTCGGCGAGCACTTTTTGAGATAGTTTATTAATAGATTTCAAAAATCTGGCAAATGGAATAGGTTTTATCAAATAATCAAGTACATCCAAATCAAAACTTTCAACAGCATATTCCCGATAAGCTGTGGTCACAATAAAATTGGTTTTTGGACCGATACTTCTAATAAACTCAAGGCCATTCATCTTTGGCATATTGATATCTAAAAAAACAGCATCAATATCATTGTTTTCCATTCTCTTTAAAGCCTCAATTGGATTTGTAAAAACATCGATCAGTTCCATATTTGAAAATTCACTCAAATGCGCTTGTATTACTTCAACAGCAAGAGGTTCATCATCAATTATAATACATTTGATTTTCATACGGTCTGGAACTTTAAAAACATCTTAAAATTTGATTTTTTTTATCTTGATTATTAAAGCAAAATTTACACTGTAAATTACTTATAATATGTGTTTTATGTTTTCTGCCTTTTGCTATTTATTATATAGCAACTATATAATAAAATCAACGGTAAAGAAAAGAAAATTGTCAATGATTTCAAAAGATAATAATTACTTTTATAGAGATTAGAGGTAGTTTCATGTTTTACAATACTATTTGTCTCTCCCTATGTAAGATCAAAAATTAGTGAAGCATTAAAATTGCCTTTGGTGTAAAGCATACTTAATGGAAACTTAACAAGGTTAGATTTGAGAGAGTACCAGTAATGTTTTGGTGAAATCTGTTTTAAGCCTTCTCAAAACAGATTGGTGATATTCTTAATTTTTTCCTCATCAGTTATCATCACTTTCCCCATTGAAAATTTAGAGGATGTTTTATCAGCTATTTTTCTTGCGGTAAAATGAATATTATTTATTCCTGATCTGGCAATTTTTAAGGCATTCAGAGAGTGGATACCACTGCCAGCCATAATTTGAATTTTTGATCCATAATTGTTTTGAAGATTGGTTATGATATCTAAACCTTCTTCAGCGGTTTGGCTTAGTCCGGAGGTTAATAATCTGTCAAATTTCATTGCAATGATCTTTTCAATTGCAATTTTGTAATTGATTACAAAATCAAATGCACGGTGAAATGTTATTTCAAGATCTAGTTTTTTAGCAAAATCAATCAGCTCTTTATTGAGATCAGAAACTTCAAACAGATCATTTAAAATACCAAATACAACGCCAGAAGCACCTGCTTTTTTTGCCTGCTCAATATCAGATCTCATGATTGTCACATCTGATAGTGTATAGTTAAAACCACCTTCCTTATGGCGAATAATTACATGCACTTCAATGTTTGTTCTTTGAACACATTGCTCAATCAGACCAAAACTGGGTGTTAAACCACCCAATGATAAAGACGAACAAAGTTCAATCCTTTTTGCTCCATATTTATCAGCTACAAGAGCGCCTTCCAGGCTATCAGTACATATTTCGATATTCATTTTTTATTATAATAAATGGATTACCATTCTCTGTTATATTTAGCGTCAACCAATTCATTTTGTGTTTTTGTTTGAACAGCATAGTTGAAACCTGCATAAACACTATAACCACCAACTTCACCATTTTTGTTCAAAGCCAAAAACCCAACCTGTAAATTGGTAAGATCTTTGTGTTTTTTGATTACTCTATCAACGGCTTCCTTACAAGCTTCGTAAGGTGATTTCCCATTACGCATCAATTCAACAACAATGGCACTTCCAGCAACTCTTATTACTGCTTCTCCCATGCCGGTAGCACATGCTGCACCTATCTCATTATCAACAAATAAACCGGCACCAATAATTGGGGAATCACCAACTCTTCCATGAATTTTATAGGCCATTCCACTGGTAGTACAGGCTCCGGAAAGGTTTCCATGGGCATCCAAAGCCAACAATCCAATTGTATCATGATTTTCACTGTTGATTATAGGTTGGTATTTAGATTTTTTCTTCCATTTTTCCCATGCTTCTTTGGCTTTTGGCGTTAATAAATTTGTTTTCTTAAAACCTTTCTCAAAAGCGAACTGTCTTGCTCCTTCACCAGCAAGCATTACATGAGGTGTGTCTTCCATTACTTTTCGGGCAACCGAAATAGGATTTTCTATATCCTGTATAAATGCAACAGCACCGCAATTGTTATTTTCATCCATAATACAAGCATCCAACGTGACAATTCCCTCTCTGTCTGGTAAGCCCCCCAAACCAACACTCATATTGTTTGGGTCAGATTCCGTAACTCTTACACCTACTTCTACAGCATCTAAAGCTGTACCTCCTTTAGAAAGAATTTTCCAGGATGCTGCATTTGCTGCCACACCATGATTCCATGTGGAGACTACAATTGGTTTTATTATTTTTTTGGAGATTTCGAAGGTTTTTCCTTCCTTATTTTCTGAAGCAATGATAGGATTCGAAATTACAGCTGCTGTACCAAGTGCTGTTAGTTTTAAAAATTTTCTACGTGATTTCATGTTATGGTTTTATGCTTTTTGAATCTTAGTTATATTTTATTTTCAAATCGTTTGTACGAATTTCCATTAATTTATTTTTCAACTTTTCTTTAAATTCAGTTATCAGATCCTGATAGGCTGATAAACCTGCTAAATTAGTAAATTGCTTAGGATCCTTTGTCATATCATATAACTCAATACCTGATTTAGCATCTTCATCATACTGAATATATGCCCATTTTTCAGTTCTTAACAAAAATGATTTTCCTCCCTGACTTACCGAAAAAGCCATGTCTCTAACCTTAAAATTAGGATTATCAATAGTTTTAACCAAACTTTTACCTTGAAGATGTCCAGATGTTTTTAAACCCGCTAACTCTGCAATGGTAGGATATAGATCAATTAATTCAACAAATGAATTGCATATTGCAGGTTTTTTACCCGGGACTTTGATAATCATTGGGACACGAACAGATTCTTCATGTAAACTTACTTTCATCCAAAAATGATGTTCTCCTAAATGAAAACCGTGATCAGATGTGAATACAATAATGGTGTTATCTTCCAGTCCTTCTTTTTTTAAGGCATTTAATACTTTGCCAACCTGTTTGTCCATATATGCAACAGAAGCATAGTATGCAGCAACTGCTTTTTTCTCTTGTTCCAATGACATTTGACCATTAACACTTGTCACATAATTTATACCTCTTTTGGGTATATCATCCCAGTCACCTTCAACTTTTTTTGGCATGCTAATACTCTCGTAAGGGTAGGGCTCAAAATATTTTTTTGGAGCAACAAAAGGTACATGGGGTCGAACAAATCCAATAGCTAAAAAGAAGGGTTCGTTTTTATGCTTTTTGATCAATTCTATTGCTTTTTGAGCAGTTTTACCGTCAGAATGCACTATATCATCTCCTTCTGCTTTTACAATGGTCATCACATTACCACCCTTTCTTTCAATTTTTCCATCTGGATTTCCCTGAACCAGTTCGGCTTGACCTAAAGCTTTCCATTCTGGCCCTTGACTGTTAAAACGCTCTGTCCAGGAGGCTTCATCATCTTCACCGTTTGAACCTGTTTCAATATCAATAGGAACCCCCATATGAAATATCTTACTTACTCTGGCAGTATAATAACCATTGTTCTTAAACAATTGTGACCATGTTTGCCTATCACCAATATTCTCTCTACCGCTTACATAACCAAAAGTGGTGGTGGCATTTGGATAATAACCTGACATAAACGATGCTCTAGAAGGTCCACAAACTGGGTACTGGCAATATGCCTTGGAATATTGAATACCCTCTTTTGCTAATTTGTCAATATTTGGGGTTTGGGACACTTTATATTCATAAGATGAAACTGCAGTTGCAGTAAGATCATCGGCTATGATAAATAAAACATTGGGCTTTTTATTTTGTTGACTAAATATGAAATTCATAAAAAGGAAAAATACTATAAATTGTAAGTATTTCATTATTTCATATTTTTAGCTTTTAAATATAGCTCTAAATTTTCTTTATCCAGATCATCACTATCCTTATATTTTATTCTGATATCCAATAATTTTTGATGCATTTTCTCTTTAATAGAATCGTAGGTAGGATCATTATAAACATTATTCATTTCAGAAGGATCTTTTTCCAGATCGTATAGTTCCCATACATCCATGTCATAATAAAAATGAATTAATTTATAACGATCAGTTCTGATTCCATAATGTCTTTTTACATGATGTTCTCCCGGAAACTCATAATATGAGTAATAAATAGCATCTCTCCATTTGTTTGTTTTGCCATTTGCTATATTCCTAAATGATTCTCCCTGAATATCCTTTGGTATGGAAACTCCTGCATAATCTAGAAAAGTAGGAGCAAAGTCTAAATTTTGAACTAGATTATCAATGTTGGTTCCTGCTTTTATTTCCTTTGGATATTTAATAAGAAGTGGTGTACGAAATGATTCTTCATACATAAACCGTTTGTCAAACCAACCGTGTTCTCCCAAATAAAAACCTTGATCAGATGTATAAACTACAATGGTATTCTCAGAAAGATTATTTTTATCAAGATAATCTAGAATTTCACCAACACCATCATCTACCGATTGAATGGTACGTAAATAATCTTTCATATATCTGTCAAACTTCCAAAGAGCCATATCTTTACCTTCTAATTTTTTGGATTTAAAATCTTTAATAATAGGATTATAATATGCATCCCAAGCAGATCTTTGTTTTTCATCCATTCGATCATACATCCACTGAGCATTATTTCTCTTTTTTGATTTTATACTTCCTTCTTTATCTAGCATTTTAAGATCATAAACAATGTCCATGTCTTTATAAATGCCCATTTCATGCATAGCTGCTGCCGGTCTGTTATTATAATCATCAAAAAAATTAGCTGGAGGTGTAAATTTTCTATCATCAAAAAGGGTAAAATATTTTTCTTCTGGCATCCATGTTCTATGAGGAGCTTTTTGGTGATATAACAGTAAAAATGGTTTATCTTTTTCTCTTTTGTTTTTCAGCCAGTCTAAAGCAATATCTGTTGTAATTGTAGTTACATAACCGGGATATTGTTTTTTAACTCCATTTTCAATAAAATCAGGATTGTAATATTGCCCTTGTCCTGGTAAAACATTTGAATAATCAAATCCCTGAGGTAAACCATTCAAATGAATTTTACCAATCAAAGCTGTTTGGTAACCTGCTTCTTGAAGGGATTTTGCAAAATTATCTTGATTCCAGTCAAATGCTTGAATATTGTCTACTTTACCATTTATATGACTGTGTTTACCAGTAAGCATCACTGCTCGGCTCGGTGCACAAATAGAATTTGTAACAAAACCTCTGTTAAAAATAGCTCCTTCATTTGCAATTCTATCAATATTTGGAGTGTTATTCAAATCATATCCATAGGCACTTATTGCCTGATATGCATGATCATCACTCATTATAAAAACTATATTGGGTTGTGTGTTTTTTTTCTTCTTGATGGGTTCTCCATTAGAATTATTTTTACAATTAGTAAAGCCTAAAATAGCAACAAGGAATATTGCAATGTGAAAAGTTTTCATTTGTTATAAAATTTGATGAATACCCGTTTGGGTTTTGGGGCATAAATATAGTAAACAATTTTGGTTTATAAATGAGTTTAAAAAATTTTGGACACAAAATAATTGGACTAATAAATTGTTCTATTCTTTTTTCTGTCCCCAAAATATTGTTATTAGTCGAAATATTTTTTTTGACTCATTGATTTCTAATTAATTTGCATAATTAATTAGATATTAAATAAATGCCTTTAATCATAACTTATGGATATTGATATTATAAAGTACACGGAAGCAGGGAAATTTGAAGATACCAGGTTAGAAAAAATTCACAATGTGATTTTTGATGACTCTGAAAAAGCATCTATCATTATTGCTCATGAGATTGCAAATTTGATAAAAGTAAAAGCTTTACAGAATAAAAAGTGTGTTCTTGGACTGGCAACAGGATCATCACCAGTTGATGTTTATGAAGAGCTGGTTCGCCTGCATAAAGAAGAAAGTTTGAGTTTTAAAAATGTGATTACCTTTAATTTGGATGAGTATTACCCAATGAAACCTGAGAATACACAGAGTTACTGGCACTTTATGCATGAACATTTATTTAATCATATTGATATTCTACCTGAAAACATCAACATTCCAAGTGGAACAATAAAGAGTGATGAAATTCATCAGTATTGTATTGATTACGATATGAAAATAAAAGAAGTTGGTGGAATTGATTTTCAATTATTAGGTATTGGTAGAACTGGCCATATTGGCTTTAATGAACCAGGTTCTCATCATAATTCAGGAACACGAAATATTACTTTAGATCATATAACCCGTGTGGATGCTTCTTCCGCATTTTTAGGTATTGAAAAGGTTCCAAGAGTAGCTATAACAATGGGTATTAGCACAATACGTAAAGCAAAGAGAATCGTATTACTTGCTTGGGGTATCAATAAAGCAGGGGTTGTTAAAAAAGCAATTGAGGGAAATATAACTTCTGAAATTCCTTCTTCTTACTTACAGAATCATGATAATATCACTTTTGTTTTGGATGAGGGTGCTGCACAGGAACTAACCAGAATTAAAACTCCTTGGCTAGTTAAACCTTGCGAATGGACAGATCCTCTAACTTTAAAAGCTTCTGTTTGGTTAAGTGAGTTAAAACAGAAATCCATTTTAAAATTAACCGACTCTGATTATAACAATAACGGAATGTCTAACTTATTGATTGAACATGGTTCAGCATATGATCTGAATATTAAAATGTTTAATAATTTGCAACATACCATTACTGGATGGCCGGGAGGTAAACCTAAAGCAGATGATACTAACCGACCAGAACGTAAAAACCCATCCAAAAAACGAATAATTATTTTTAGTCCGCACCCGGATGATGATGTGATTTCTATGGGAGGAACTTTTGATCGATTGGTAGAGCAGGGGCATGAGGTGCACATTGCTTATCAAACATCTGGAAATATTGCTGTTTCAGATACGGAAGCGATGAAATTTGCTGAGGTTGCTCAAGTGCTTAACGGTGGAAGTGTTGAAGCACAAAAAATAATTGATGATATCCAGAATAAAAAGGAATTTGACATGGATAGCCTTGAAGTACGAACACTTAAAAGTTTAATTCGAAGAAAAGAATCAGTGGCAGCCACCAGATATCTAGGTGTTCCTGATGCAAGGGTTCATTTTTTAAATTTGCCATTTTACGAAACAGGAAAAATTAAGAAGGGTAAATTAGGAAAAGAGGATATTAGCATAATGAATGATTTGATTTCAACGATTAAACCACATCAGATATATGCTGCCGGTGACCTTGCTGATCCTCACGGTACACATAAAGTTTGCTTAAATGCTTTATTTATTTCCCTAAAGGAATTAAAAAAAGAAAAATATATGAATGATTGCTGGGTATGGTTATATCGTGGTGCATGGCATGAATGGGAAATTCATGAAATAGAAATGGCAGTTCCTATGAGCCCTGATCAGGTAAAGAAAAAAAGACAGGCAATTTTTTATCACCAGTCACAAAAAGATGGCGTTTTATTTCAAGGAGACGATTCTAGAGAATTTTGGATGCGTGCCGAAGATAGAAATAAAGAAACAGCAAAAAAGTATAATGATTTAGGCCTAGCAGATTACGCTGCTTTAGAAGCCTTTAGACGGTATCATTTTTAATCATATTATTTGAGTTAGTTAAAGCCGCCGTGTAAAATAATATGTTATAATAATTATTTTATGGCGGTTTTTTTATTTTTATAGTTCGAATTATTCAATGAAATATTGTTAATATCACCTAAAAACTTACAATGAAATATTTAAAAAATGCATTTATTCTACTCATAATTGCTTGTACACAATTTGTTTCTGCTCAGCAGGATATAAGTACTGATTTCACCAAAGAACACCTTTTCACCAAAGGAATTGAAGGTCCGGCGGTAGACAGTAAAGGGAATTTATATGCAGTTAACTTTGAAAAGGATGGAACAATAGGAATAATAGATCATAAAGGAAACTCATCATTGTATGCAACATTGTCAAATGGAAGTATAGGAAACGGAATTCGATTTGATAAGAAAGATAATATGTTTATTGCTGATTATACGAACCACAATATTCTAAAGATAAAAAAGGGTTCATCTAAAGCAATTGTTTATGCACACGAACCTACAGCAAATCAGCCCAATGATATTGCAATTTCTCCCAAGGGGATATTATATGCCAGCGATCCAAATTGGAAGAATAGTACCGGTAAATTATGGAAAATTGATCATAAAGGTTTTCATTTATTAGAGTCAGATATGGGTACAACCAACGGTATTGAAGTAAGTCCGGATGCTAAAAAGTTATATGTAAATGAATCTGTTCAACGTAAAATATGGGTTTATGATCTGGATAAAAAAGGTAATGTGAGTAATAAAAAATTATTCTATTCTTTTAATGATTTTGGAATGGACGGCATGCGTTGTGATAATAAAGGTAATTTATATGTGTGTAGGTATGGAGCTGGAAAAGTGGTAGTGATCAATCCGGATAGTAAAATTATCCGAACAATTGAATTAAAAGGCAAAAACCCTACCAATATTACCTTTGGAGGAAAAGAGAAAAAGCAATGCTTTGTAACTGTTTCAGACAGAGGCTGTATAGAAACTTTTTTTGCAGTCTATCCAGGCAAATATTTTTGATATTATTAGGGTAAAATGGAGATAAAAACTAAACTAAGATTTTAATGTTATCAAATTGTTAATTTTCTCTTGAACTAAGTTTTAATTCCTTTCAAATAATGTTAAATAGTTTATTTATTAGTATTTTTGTGTTTTTGAAAAAATATGAAAAAATACATTAAAAAAATTGCTGTTATGACTTCTGGGGGTGATTCTCCTGGTATGAATGCAGCCCTACGCGCTGTTGTTAGAACAGTTGCTTATTACAGACTGGATTGTGCAGGTATATACCGTGGTTATCAAGGTTTGATTGAAGGAGATATTGTAAAAATGGATGCAAGAAGTGTTCATCATATCATACAAAAAGGAGGTACTATTTTAAAGACTGCCAGATCAAATGAGTTTAGAACCATTGAGGGAAGAAAAAAAGCCCATGAGAATTTAGTTGAAGAAAAAATTGATGCTTTGATCGTAATTGGAGGTGATGGTTCCTTTACTGGTGGAATGATATTTAGTAAGGAGTTTAATTTTCCTGTTATTGGTATTCCGGGAACTATTGATAATGATATTTTTGGTACGGATTTCACTATAGGATATGATACTGCATTGAATACTGCTGTTGATGTTATTGATAAGATTAGGGATACAGCTAGTTCTCACAATCGTTTATTTTTTGTGGAAGTAATGGGGAGGCATGCTGGGTTTATTGCGTTGAATGCAGGAATTGGTGCTGGTGCTGAAGAAATTCTGATACCTGAAGAAGATATGGGACTGGATAGATTACTTAATTCATTGGAAAAAAGTCGTCGATCAGGAAAAACATCAAGTATCGTTGTTGTAGCAGAAGGAGATAAAACAGGTGAAAATGTTTTTGAACTTGCAAAATATGTAGAAGATAATTTACCACAGTATGAAGCAAGGGTATCTATTTTAGGACATATGCAAAGAGGAGGATCTCCAAGTTGTTTTGATAGAGTTTTAGCCAGTAGAATGGGCGTAAAAGCAGTAGAACTATTGATTGATGGTAAATCAAATTTAATGGTTGGTATACAAAATAACCAAATGGTTGCAATTGATTTGGAAAAAGCAATTAAGGAGAACCATAGTATGAATAAAGAAATATTAAGAATAGCTGAAATTATGTCAGTTTAAATGAATAATAAATTTAAAACTAGTAAAAATGATTAAAATTGGAATTAACGGATTTGGTAGAATTGGTAGATTAGCTTTAAGAGTTGCTACACAAAGAGATAATGTGCAAGTTGTTGCTATTAATGACCTTTTAGGTGCAGATTATTTGGCTTATATGTTAAAGTATGATTCGGTTCACGGTAGATTTGACGGTGAAGTTGAAGTAAAAGATGGTCATTTAGTAGTTAATGGTAAAACAATCAGAGTTACTGCTGAAAGAAATCCAGAAGATCTTAAATGGAATGAAGTAGGAGCTGATTATGTGATTGAAGCAACTGGTATATTCACAAGCCTTGAAGGTGCTGGTAAGCATGTTACAGGAGGAGCAAAAAAAGTAATTATTTCTGCACCTTCTCCAGATGCTCCAATGTTTGTAATGGGGGTTAACCATAAAGAATTAAAGTCATCAGACAGTATTTTCTCAAATGCATCATGTACTACAAACTGTTTAGCTCCAATTGCTAAAGTGTTACATGATAATTTTGAAATTACTGATGGTTTAATGACAACTATCCATGCTACAACAGCTACACAAAAAACTGTTGACGGTCCATCTATGAAAGACTGGAGAGGTGGTAGAGCTGCAATTCACAATATTATTCCTTCTTCAACAGGAGCTGCAAAAGCAGTAGGAAAAGTAATTCCTTCTTTGAACGGAAAATTAACAGGTATGTCATTCAGAGTACCAACAATGGATGTTTCTGTTGTTGATTTAACTGTGAATATCAAAAAAGGAGCTACTTATGAAGAGGTTTGTAAAGTAATGAAAGAAGCTTCTGAAGGTGAGTTAAAAGGAATTTTAGGCTATACCGAAGAAATGGTTGTATCACAAGATTTTGTTGGTGAGACACAAACTTCTGTATTTGATGCTAAAGCTGGTATTGCTTTAACAGATAACTTTATTAAAGTTGTTTCTTGGTATGATAATGAGTATGGTTATTCAACAAAAATTATTGATTTGTTAGAGTACTCTGCTTCTTTATAAAAAACAATATATTATTAAAAAAACCCATAGCTTTAGTTATGGGTTTTTTTATGGTTTGGTTTTAATCATCATCAAATGATGATGAATTAGCTATGACATAAATAAATCTTTTTTATATTTACACACAAACTTATTATTTTGGATTCCAGTATTTTAATTCCATTTTTAACGGCATCAGTTTTACTGACATTTATGCCTGGGCCAGATATTATTTTTGTGATTATGCAAAGCATTAGCAATGGTAAAAAATATGGGATAGTTACAGCTTTAGGACTCGTAAGCGGAATTATCATACATACAACGCTAATTGCATTTGGAGTTGCAGCTTTGATCCAAAGATCGGATACTTTGTTTTTTATAATCAAATTATTAGGAGCTGTCTATTTGTTTTATCTGGCATTTAAAACGTATAAAAACTCTTCTGAAATTCATTTGGAAGATGTTGACAGAACAAAAAGACCTTTATTTTCGCTGTACAAACAAGGATTTATTATGAATTTATTGAATCCTAAAGTTGTTATTTTTTTTCTTGCTTTCTTTCCTGGATTTATAATTGAATCTGACGGAAATATTATCAGGCAAATATATATCCTGGGATTATTATTTATGTTGCAGGCTTTTTTAGTATTTAGTTTTGTTTCCATCGTTTCTGATAAGCTGACCTCTTTTTTGAGAGGGAATAAACGATTTGAAATGTTCTTGCACTGGTTCCAGATAGTTGTATTTATAGTTATCGGATTTTATATTTTGTTTTCTCATAAATAGAAGTCTTTCTCGTATATTTGAATTTAAATGAGAAAGATCAAGATCATAGAATGCCCACGTGATGCCATGCAAGGCATTAAGTCTCATTTTATCCCAACAGAGAAAAAAGTTAGGTATATCAATTCTTTATTGAAAGTTGGTTTTGATACAATTGATTTTGGAAGTTTCGTTTCTCCAAAAGCAATTCCTCAAATGAGAGATACTGCTGATGTTCTATCTCAATTAGATCTATCAGAAACAAAGAGTAAATTACTGGCAATTGTTGCTAATGTTCGAGGCGCAAATGATGCAAGTAAATTTAATAAAATTCAATACTTAGGTTATCCATTTTCTATTTCTGAGAATTTTCAAATGCGTAATACTGGTAAAACCATTGCGCAATCTTTGAAGATTTTGAATAATATTTTATCCATAGCACAAAGATCCAATAAAAAAGTTGTCGCCTATTTATCTATGGGGTTTGGTAATCCATATGGTGATCCCTGGAATGTTGACATCGTTGCAAAATGGACAGATATTCTTGCTGAAATGGGTGTGGAGATCTTGTCACTTTCTGATACTGTTGGTGTGGCAAGTGGTGAGACAATTTCTTATTTATTCTCAAATTTGATTCCACTTTATCCAAACATAGAATTTGGGGCACATTTACATACACACCCTGATCTTTGGCATGAAAAAGTAGATGCCGCTTTTAAAGCCGGTTGTAATAGGTTTGATGGTGCAATTAAAGGATTTGGTGGTTGCCCTATGGCAAAAGATGAATTGACAGGCAATATGCCAACAGAAAAATTATTATCCTATTTTACAGCTGAAAAAGTAAATACCAATTTGAATTCTTTAAGTTTTGAAAGTGCTTATAATGAGGTATTTCGTGTATTTTAAATAACTATTATTTCTAATATTAGTTCCTGTATTTTTTTGTTATTTCAAATACATGCTCCATAATTTGTTTATCATGATCAGTAAATTCTTCATTTTTACGCGACAGAACCAATTGAGCAGTTTCTTTTGCTTTATATAAATTATATGTTTTGAATCCGGCTGCTCCTCCCCATGAAAATGAAGGAATAAAATTGCGTGGAAAATTACTTCCGTAGATATTTGCACTAACACCAACAACAGTTCCTGTATTGAACATAGTGTTAATTCCGCATTTAGAATGATCTCCCATGATCAATCCGCAAAACTGGAGTCCGGTATTAATAAACCTTTCTTTTTTATAATTCCACATTTTAACATCAGCATACGTGTTTTTTAAATTGGAATTATTGGTATCTGCACCAAGGTTACACCATTCACCAATAACTGCATTGCCTAAATAACCTTCGTGACCTTTACTGCAATAGCCTGAAAGTATCACATTGTTAACTTCACCACCTACTTTTGATTTAGGACCAAGAGTTGTGGGGCCATATATTTTAGCACCCATTTTTACAACAGAATGTTCACCCATGGCAAACGGACCTCTTATCATACTTCCTTCCATTACCTGAGCATATTTTCCTATATAAATAGGACCTTTAGAAGCATTTAAAATGCCAATTTCAATTTCAACACCTTCCTCCAAAAAGATCTGATCTTTGTTAATGCAATGCACTGTTTTTGGTATGGAGGCTGATTTTCTTCCTTTTGTAATTAAATTAAAATCATCATTTAAAGCTTTTCCATTAAAAGAGAAAATATCCCAGGTATTTTTAATTTGGATCAGTGCTTTGTCATAATCAATAATGGTATAGCTGTCAAAATCAACTTCATCATTAGAATCTGATGTGTAAAATGCCACAATTTCATCTTCCCT
>JADGEA010000290.1 GCA_016744615.1 Flavobacteriaceae bacterium | reverse complement strand
TATAAAAACAAGTCCGGGATTAAAACCTATAAACGGAACCTCAAAAACTATTAATTTTACTGAAATAGGAGAAAAAATAGTCAATTTTGAATTTGAAGTTCTTCCTTCTACCAATTTTCAAACGATAGACATCTCCGTTTCAGGAAATGGAGAAAAAGCGAGCTATAAAGTGGAAATTGATGCCATAAACCCCAACCCTATTTCACAAAGAACTACGCAATATACGCTTACTGAAAACGCTTCAAATACTATTGATTTTGAAACTTTTGGTGTGGAAGGAACCAATGCGGCTATGTTGGAGTTTTCTACTTTACCTCCTATGAATTTTGGAAGACGAATGGAATATCTAATTCAATATCCTCACGGGTGTTTAGAACAAACCACTTCGTCTGTATTTCCTCAACTTTTCTTAGACGATATTTTTGATATCCCTTTTGATAAGAAAAAAGCAATGGTTAAAAATATCAAGGCTGCTATTTTACGTTTGAGTAATTTTCAAACTCCCAACGGTGGATTATCATACTGGCAAGGTGAATCGTCTCCTAATGATTGGGGAAGTAGTTACGCAGGACATTTTATGTTAGAGGCCAAACGAAAAGGCTATGCTTTACCCATTTCATTTTTAAGCAATTGGTTGCGATACCAACAAGTAACTGCTCGACAATGGAGAAATAGTAGCACTTCTTATAACTCAAGTTTAATTCAGGCATATCGTTTATATACTTTGGCTTTGGCAGGACAACCTGAACTGGCAGCAATGAACAGATTGAGAGAATCCAAACACCTTAGTAACGATGCAAAATGGCGATTGGCTTCAGCATATGCTTTGACTGGAAAAAAGAATGTAGCCATCGAAATTACACAATCGGCAAACATTCATTTTGTGTCTAATCATTATGATTATTATACCTATGGATCACCCTTCAGAAATAAAGCAATGGCATTAGAAACCATGGTTGCTATAGATGACGATAAGCAAAGAGAATTGGCAATTTCGATTGCAAAAAACTTATCTTCTAATAATTGGTATAGCACTCAGGAAACTTCTTATTCATTATTAGCAATGGCGAAAATGGTTGCGAAAAACGGTGGTAAATCTATGGAGTTATCCTTCACTCAAAATGGAAAAACAGAAACCATAAAAACAGAAAGAGCAGTTTCTCAAAGGGACATCCCTTTTACGATGGGAGCAAATTCTGTTTCAGTAATTAATAAAAAAGGAAATGTGGTATATGTTAGCTTATCTCAAAGAGGGAAACTTCCTTTAGGTAAAGAGCTTGCAGAGCATCGTAATTTAATTGTTAGTACGATTTTTAAAGACGGTTCTGGGAAATCAATTGATATTTCAAACCTTCGACAAGGGACCGAGATAATAGCTCAAATAACGGTAAATAACACTTCTAATAATTGGATTGATAATGTCGCTTTATCGCAAATATTCCCAAGTGGTTGGGAAATTGTAAATACCAGTTTTATAGAAATTGAAGGCGGTGCAACAGGAAAAGCTCGTTATACAGATATACGAGATGATCGCGTGAATTTTTATTTTGATATTTCAGCAAGAAAAACAAAAACCTTTACTGTGAAAATTAATGCTTCTTACTTAGGGACTTATTATTTGCCCGGAACTCAAGTAGAAGCCATGTATAACAATAATTATTATGCTCGAAGCAAAGGGCAATGGGTTACTGTTAAAAAGTGAAAAAAACGCTAAAAAATACATTCTTAAAACCCTCCTCTTTTTTAAAAGGGGAGGCAAAAGAAAATACCACTATCTATAAGGTCATTAAAAAACACAAAATAAAACTGAGCTTATTAGTGATAGCCTTTTTACTGTGGTTATTCTGTTTGCCTTCTGTATTATTTAATGTTCCCACATCAACAATTGTTGAAAGCCGTGAAGGATTTATGTTGGGAGCAAGAATTGCAGATGATGGTCAGTGGCGATTTCCAAAAATGGATACAGTTCCTAGCAGGTTTGAGCAAAGTATTTTGTTATTTGAAGATGAATATTTTTACCAACACCCAGGGTTTAATCCTATTGCAATAAGCAAAGCATTGTGGCAAAACATCACAACCGATAAACGACGTGGAGGCAGCACACTTACCCAACAAGTGATCCGCCTTTCTAGAAAAAACAAAGGCAGGAATTATATTGAAAAATTTATTGAAATATTTCAAGCGACACGATTGGAAGTCCGTCATAGTAAAAAAGAAATTTTAAACCTATATGCTTCAAATGCCCCTTTTGGAGGAAATGTGGTAGGTTTAGAAACCGCTTCTTGGAGGTATTTTGGGGTTCCTTCTTCGGAATTAAGTTGGGGACAATCTGCTGTTTTAGCGGTTTTACCCAATGCACCCTCCCTAATTTATCCTGGAAAAAACGAAATAATCTTAAAGAATAAAAGAGATCGACTATTATTAAAATTATTTCAAAAAGATGTTATTGATAAAACCACTTATGAATTAGCCATACTTGAAAATCTCCCCGGAAAACCATTGCCTTTACCAAATTACACATCACATTTAACTGAGAAAATTCGTCGAGAACATCAAGAGAAAAAAGTAAAAACTACCATTAACTTTCAAATCCAAAAAACAGCAAACCGCATTGCCGCAAATCATTATTCTGCTTTAAGTCAAAATCAAATAAACAACCTATCCATTTTACTTTTAGATGTGGAGACGAGGGAAGTCTTAGCATATGTTGGAAACGCTCCTACAACTAAAGAAAACAACAATTATGTAGATATTATAGATAAGTCCAGAAGTACCGGAAGCGTCTTAAAACCTTTTCTATATGCTTCGATGTTGGATGCTGGAGAATTGTTACCAAATACATTGGTGGCAGATATTCCAACGGTTATAAATGGTTATAGTCCACAGAATTTCAACAAAAAATACAACGGAGCGGTTCCAGCAAGTGCGGCTCTTTCAAGATCATTAAATATTCCTGCCGTACGGATGTTACGCGAATTTGGATTGCAACGTTTTTATAATAAATTAAAGAAACTAAAATTCAACTCCATTAATAAAAGTCCCGATTACTATGGGCTTGCATTAATTTTAGGTGGTGCAGAAAGCTCCCTTTGGGAAATCACAAATACCTATGCAGGAATGGCTTCTTCATTAAATTTTTTTAATGCCTCTTCCAGCGAATATCGAAGCAATGAATTCAACGAACCAAATTATGTTTTTGAAGTCCAACCAAACTTTGGATCTATTACCGCAAGTCCTTCGGTTTTTGATGCTGGAGCAATTTATCATACTTTGAATACGCTTCAAAAAGTAAATCGCCCAACTGGAGAAGAAAACTGGAGTTTTTTTAGTAATTCACAACCAATTGCCTGGAAAACAGGAACAAGTTTTGGATTTAAAGATGCTTGGGCAGTTGGTGTAACACCAAAATATGCTATTGGGGTTTGGGTAGGGAATGCAGATGGAGAAGGTCGTCCAGGGCTCACCGGCATACAAGCAGCAGCACCTATTCTATTTGATTTATTAAATGAATTGCCCAATAATGGCGATTGGTTTGATATACCTTATGATGAATTAATTGAAACTGAAATATGTATGAAAAGCGGACATATTGCAAGTGTGCACTGTGATGAATTTGCAAAGAATTGGATTCCAAAAAACGGAATTAAAACCAAATCTTGCCCTTATCATCAAAAAGTGTTTTTAGATAGATCTGAAAGCTATAGAGTTAATTCCTCTTGCTAT
>JADGEA010000077.1 GCA_016744615.1 Flavobacteriaceae bacterium | reverse complement strand
TCTTCAAAATTGTGTAAATGGCATCTGCTTAATAAAACTATTTTGCATATCATCTGCCTTATAAGTTTTGCAAAAATAATGAAAGAATTCTATTATTTATCAACTTCTGCAAAATAACGAAAAAAAACAAATGGCAAAGCCATAAAACCTTGCCATTTCAAATTTTTATTTTTTTCAATTTAAAAGAAACTATTCCACCCAATCTGCAACAAACAGGTTGGTTTCGTGTGTTCCTCCATTATTTCTGTTAGACGAAAAAACCAATTTCTTTCCATCAGGTGAAAACATTGGAAAAGCATCAAATACTCCGTCAAAAGTAATTTGCTCTAATCCGGTTCCATCCACATTGATCATAAATAAATTAAAACCATCATGTTTTTCTTTATGATGATTGGTTGAAAAAAGAATCTTTTTACCTCCAGGATGAAAGAAAGGAGCCCAATTCGCACTTCCAAGATCTGTAATTTTCGTTAGATCACTACCATCCACATTACAAACATATAACTCCATATTGGTTGGCATCACCAAACCTTGTCCAAGTAGATCTTTATATTCCTTTATTTCTTTCTCTGTTTTTGGTCTTGAAGTCCTGAAGATCAATTTTGTGCCGTCAGGCGAGAAAAAGGCACCACCATCATATCCCAATTCATTGGTTACCTGTTTTACATCTGTTCCATCAATATTCATGGTAAACAATTCCAAATCACCCGAACGAGTTGATGTAAAAACAATCAAATCTCCTTTTGGAGAAACAGTTGGTTCTGCATCATATCCAGGTTCTTTTGTCAATTGCTTGAGCATATGCCCCTTGGTGTCAGTAACAAAAATATCAAATGTTTTGTATACCGGCCACACATATTTCCCATCAAAATCTTCTTTTTTTGGCACAACCGGACAATCCTTACTGCCTAAATGGGTAGATGAATAAACAATAGTTGAGTCTCCTGGTAAAAAATAACTGCATGTGGTCCGACCCAACCCAGTGCTTACCATTTGCGGTTTTACACCCTTACTTAGATCATCAGTTACATTCATGATGAAGATCTGATCACATTGCAGATCCCAAGCGGGATTTGTTGCCTGAAAAACCAGTTTTTTACCATCAAAGCTCCAGTAAGCTTCTGCATTATCACCTCCAAACGTTAGTTGCTTGATGTTCTTTAAGTGTTTCTCTTGTGGATAATGAACCACATTTACAACTTTTGTAGCCCCCGAAGCAGCATCTTCTTTTTTGTCATTTACATGCGTATCCTGCTCTTTTTTTGATTTACAGCTAAGTAAAAAGACAGCAATGACAAAGAATAATAATTTAATTTTCATGTTTGATTAATTTAGTGGAAACAAAAATAGCTTTTTAAAAGCTTATAAAAATATCGCTTAAAGCGGAAAAAATAACGACAAAAATTACGAAATTTAAAATTTGATATTTAAAATTGAAGATTAAGCTTTAATTTTGCAACCATTTAAAATGATAAAATATACCTATGGCTAAAATTGGTGAAATAGAATTAGGAAATTTTCCTCTGCTGCTGGCTCCTATGGAAGATGTAAGTGATCCTCCGTTTCGTGCTCTTTGCAAAGAACAAGGTGCTGATGTGGTTTACACCGAATTTATTTCATCTGAGGGATTGATCCGTGATGCCGCAAAAAGTATCCAAAAACTAGATATTTACGAAAGCGAACGTCCGGTTGGCATACAAATTTTTGGAGCCAATTTAGAATCCATGCTTAAAACTGTGGAAATTGTTGAAAGGTCAAAACCTGATTTTATAGATATAAATTATGGTTGTCCGGTTAAAAAAGTAGTAAATAAGGGTGCTGGCGCAGGAATATTAAAAGATATTCCACTCATGGTAAAACTCACAGAAGCCATGGTAAAACACACACATATTCCAATTACAGTAAAAACACGTTTAGGCTGGGATGAAGACTCCATTCATATTATAGAGGTTGCTGAAAGATTACAGGATGTTGGTGCAAAAGCTATTGCAATTCACGGGCGAACCAGGTCTCAAATGTATAAAGGCATCGCAAAATGGGAACCCATTGCAGATGTAAAGAATAACCCCAGAATGTTTATACCCGTTTTCGGAAATGGTGATGTTGATAGTCCGGAAAAGGCTTTACTCATGCGCGATAAATTTGGATTGGATGGGGCAATGATAGGCAGAGCAAGTATTGGAAATCCATGGTTCTTTGCCCAAGTAAAACATTTTTTCAAAACAGGAGAACATTTAAGCCCTCCAACAATTGCAGAAAGAGTAAAAACTGCCAAACGACATTTGGAAATGGCTATCAAATGGAATGGAGAACATACCGGTTTATTTGAAACACGCCGTCATTATACCAATTATTTTAAAGGAATTCCTCACTTTAAAGAGTATCGCTTAAAAATGGTAACATCCGATAGCAAGGAAGATGTTTTTAAGGTTTTTGAAGAGGTTTTAGAGAAGTTTTTATAACATCATTAAATACAATAAAATTAACTTTTTTGACAATTCCATATTCTTTTCAATTATAATTTACGAGCTAACCACCTTGATAAAAAGCAATTATACACTTCGTAATAATTATTTCCGTTTTTATCAATTTCATGAATCACCATTTCTTTATCTACTAAAGACTTTAAACTTCTTCTAACCGATGTTGGATTTCCAAGATTATATTTACCAACAAATGCCGCTCCGGTAGGCTGAAAAACTACATCATCTTTTGCTATGGCAATAAGTAAATTCCATTGACCAGCAGTTAGCAATTTTCGATACTGATAAAAAACTACTTCTTGCTCATCAAGTATCCTATCACATGCTAGGTAAACGGTTTCCAAATCTATTTTCTTATCACTTATTTGATACACCTTATTGCACAGAGCTTGTGTGTAATAGGTATGCCTTTTAGTCCATTTTAAAATAAAGGAAACAGCATCTTCTTCTATTTTCTTTTTCTGCTCCCCAAAAAGACGTACAATAAAATTTTGGTATGCTTCTTCATTAATCTTATCCAAATACATTGGTGTTGTACTTGAAAAAAATGGACGTTTGGTGCTATTAAACATTTCAATAAGCAAATGTTTATGACTACCACTAAAAATAAAGTTGACATTATTTAGTTGTTGAACAATTGTTCGTAAAATAGCTTCAACATTTTTCTCGGGGTAATTAGCAATTTGCTGAAACTCATCAATTGCAATAATTACTTGTTCATTTTGTTTTTCTAAAAAAAATAATAAGCTTTTTAAAGTATGTTGCTGTTGCTGATCACTATGGAAAGTCAAACTCACTTCCGGAACTCCAGTAAACTGATCGAAAGAAATGGTAGGACTAAAGCTTTTTAATAATTTGAAAAACCTTTTACCAATGCTTTGTTCTTCAGGAAATTCCTGCAAAATAGCTGTCGCTAAACGATTAGTAAACGCAGTGATATTTTGCGTGTCATAAATATCAACATAAATTGTTTTTTGCTTATTTTTTGCTTTTAGCTGATTAAAAAAATGTTGTATCAACCCGGTTTTCCCCATCCTGCGTAAGGAAAACAGAGTTATATCTACGCCATTTTTTGCATAGCTCGACAACAGTTTTACTTCATCTTCTCTATCACAAAATAAATTAGGTATTGTATAAGCTCTTAGTTTAAAAGGATTTCCTTCTTGTATCATATTACAAATATAATAAACAAAATGCATATTACAAAATGTAAATTACATTTTGTAATATGCATTTTGTAACATTAAGCTATTCATCCGTTTTTATAACTTCTTTTAATTGATTGAGCTAATAATTCTATCTTTTGAAATCCAAATTTTTCAACATTATTAACCATAATACCCATAAAGAAAAAGTGACTTCAAAGAACTAATTTAAGGGAGAGACGCAATAAATTTATGCTATTCCACTAATTTTTTGCTAATTCTTGCACTTGCAATTTTAGCAGCTATAAATCCAAGTACAATAATGGTAAAAACAACCAGCATTACATTGATCAAATGGAAATCAACAGGATAGGCCAAAGTTTGTGTGATCATAATAAAACCATACTTTTTTTGCAATAAAACAAACGGAATAGCAATAGATAATCCTACTACTAACCCAAATAGAGTGAGTAAAAAACCTTGTAGAACAAAAACCTTTCTAATCTCTTTGATATCAGCACCTAAATGAAATAGTGTTTTTAAATTATCACGTTTATCAATAATCATCATGACAATGGCACCAATCACATTAAAAAGAGCAATAACCAGTATTAAAGTAAATACAAGGTAAGAAACCAGGTTTTCAGTATTCAGCATTTTATAAAAAACCGAATTCAATTGTTCCCTGGTCTGGATCTTAAATTTACTTCCAAATTCCTTTTGAAGATTAGATTGCAGTTTTTTTATATTTACTTTTTCATTTACCTTAATTTCAATTGCAGTAATTTGATCAGGTTTATAATTCAATAAATCTTGAGCTAAATCTAAATTTGCAAAAACATATTTTTTATCGATATCATCTGTCAACCTGTACACTCCAATAGGTTGGGTATTCACCTGACTAAATGCAGTTTTAGGACTTGTTATATAACCTTTACCCGGTTTAGGAACAAATATTTTTAACGATTCTAAAAAATCATATGCGCCAATTGATAAGGCATTGGCAATACCACTCCCCACAACAACAGTATGTTTCGCGCTATAATTCAACCAGTTACCAAAATAAACAGCAGTATCCAGTCTGTTTACATATAAATAATTGGTATCAACACCTTTTATACTTGCAACATGTGATTTATCATTATAATTTAAAAAAACACGTTCCTCAATTACTTTGGTATAGGATGCAATTTTATCCTTTATCAATAATCTTTGAATAGAGTCAGAATAAAAAAAAGATTTCCCTTCCACGGAAGTGATCTTCAGATCTGGATCAACAGTCCTTATAAAACTAAGGCTAAAATTTTTTAATCCTGAGAAAACTGACAAAACCACAAATAAGGCAATACTACTTACAATCACACCAAGTGTGGCAATAGAAGTAATTATATTGATAGCATTATTACTACTTTTTGAAAATAAATAGCGCTTTGCAATGTAAAATGGAAAATTCAAATTTTATTTCTTTTTATTATAAGCTTTAGGATTGTTGATTGGATCTTCATCTTCACCTCTTAAAGCAGATTCAATTTGATCAATATAATCTAATGAATCATCGATAAAAAAAGAAAGTTCAGGCATTCTTCTTAGTTGATTTTTGGTTCTAATGGCCAAAGCATGACGTATCATTTGATTATTAGCTACAATACCTTCAAATATTTCTTCTTTTTTATCAGACGGAAAAATACTCACATACGCTTTTACCTGTCCGAGATCACTGGTCACATGAACTTTTGTAACCGAAATCACAACCCCTTTCATTCCTTCTCTTGCAGCGCTTTGTAAAATATCAACCAAATCTTTTTGGATTACTCCTGCAATTTTCTTTTGTCTGTTTGTTTCCATAATTGCAAAAATAAGATATAATTACTTCAATTTTTATCTATTCAAGGATAAAAACATATCAAATTATTTTTCTTGTTAAATAAATGGAATTAATTACCTTGCAGCACGTTACAATTTGTATAAATTCATGGCTACATCTTTTGAAAAATATCAAAAAAGAAGATTAAGATCCTCTTATATTTCGGTGATCATAAGCATTTCTTTAGTGCTTTTTTTATTGGGAATATTAGGCTTATTGGTTTTGAATACCAAAAAAGTTGCTGATTATTTTAAAGAGCAGGCTGCTATTACTTTATTTCTAAAAAATGATATAAAAAAAGATAATATTTTAAATCTCCAGGTTTCCATTGATGCAGAACCTTTTACTAGGGGTACAAAGTTTATTTCAAAAGAGGAAGCTGCAGAGATCTATAAAAAACAAAACGGTGAAGATTTTATGGATTTTTTAGGATATAATCCTTTACAAAATGCAATTGATATTAACGTAAAAGCAGATTATGTTACTCCTGAAAAAATGAGTGAAATTGAAAAAAAATATAAAGACAACCAGTTTGTATCTGAGGTTTCTTATGACAAACCACTTATTGATCTCTTGACCAAAAATGTGAAAAAGATAAGTTTGTTTATACTTATATTTAGTTCTTTGGCAACATTGATTGTTATCGTTTTGATTAACAGCTCTATAAGGCTATCTGTTTATTCCAAACGATTTACAATAAAAACAATGCAAATGGTGGGGGCTACAAAAAGCTTTATCAGAAGACCATTTATATGGAGGAGTGTTCGACTTGGTATTATTGGAGCAATTCTGGCATTGATTGAACTTTCAGTTGTTCTCTATTATTTAAACAATCAATTTCCGAAATTTGATATTATTGAAAATAGAATTGAAATAGCAAGCTTGTTTGGTGTTATTTTCCTTATCGGAGTATTAATTACATGGTTTAGTACGTTTTTTGCAACCCAACGTTTCTTGAACTTAAGAACAGATGAACTTTATTATTAGATGAATCCTTTTAATCAAATTATAATTTAAAATGGCAAAACAAAAACAAAAAAAGGAAGGAGAATTTTTATTTGAGAAAAGAAATTATATAATCATGATAGCAGGTATTGTTGTGATCATGATTGGTTTTTCTTTGATGACAGGAGGTGGTAGTGATGATCCAAATGTTTTTAATGAAGAAATTTATAATTTCAGAAGAATAAGACTAGCTCCAACTTTAGTTTTAATAGGCCTTGCTATTGAAGTCTATGCCATAATGGCTAATCCAAATAAATCCAAATAATTTTTATTCAAACTTTTATATGAGTTATTTAGAAGCATTGATCCTTGGTATCATTCAAGGATTGACTGAGTTTTTACCGGTTTCTTCAAGTGGACATTTAGAAATTGCAAAAGTATTATTTGGTGATAATGCTTTACCAAAGGAAAGTTTGACCTTTACAGTAATTTTACACTTTGCAACTGCCTTAAGTACCATGGTGGTATTTAGAAAAGAGGTTATAGAAATTATCAAAGGTTTATTTCAGTTTCAATGGAATGATGAAACTAAATTCTCACTAAAAATTATTATTTCAATGATACCTGCTGTAATCATTGGTCTGATATTTGAAAAACAATTGGAAGCATTTTTCAATGGGAATTTATTAATGGTTGGGTTTATGCTGCTGATTACAGCTCTGCTTCTACTATTGGCAGATAAAGCTAAAAATACGAAAAAAAACGTCTCTTACAAAAATGCATTTATCGTCGGGATTTCACAGGCAATTGCCATGTTACCAGGTATTTCAAGATCAGGAGCGACTATATCAACATCTGTATTACTTGGTGTTGACCGTGAAAAAGCTGCTAGATTTTCATTCTTAATGGTAGTTCCTCTAATTTTTGGAAAAGTTGCAAAAGATTTGATGGGAGGTGAAATTCATTTCCAAAGTGCAAATTTTGGAAGTATGGGACTGGGTTTTATTGCCGCCTTTGTTTCCGGATTAATTGCATGCAACTGGATGATAAGTTTAGTTAAAAAAAGTAAACTCCACTATTTTGCAATTTATTGTTTTATTGTTGGTTTAATTGCCATTGCCTACTCTTATTTTTATGTATGATGGATGTTGATGATTTTAAAAACGGACAATTAATTTTAATTGATAAGCCATTAAACTGGACATCTTTTCAGGTAGTAAATAAACTACGATGGGTCATTCGTAAAAAATTCAATATCAAAAAAATAAAAGTTGGTCATGCCGGAACTTTAGATCCGTTAGCAACAGGTTTACTCATTATTTGTACCGGTAAATTTACAAAAAAATTAAATCTGCTTCAAGCAGAAACCAAAGAGTACACCGGAACGATTACTTTAGGAGCTACCACTCCCTCATTTGATCTGGAAACGGAAATTGATACAACATTTCCAACGAATCATTTAACTGATCAAAAAATAATAGATGCAACCAATTTATTTTTAGGTGAGATTGATCAGGTGCCACCTTTGTATTCTGCTATCAAAAAAGATGGTGTGCGATTATATGAATTGGCCAGAAAAGGGGAAACTACTGAAATCAAATCACGTAAGACAACTATTTTTGAATTTGAAATTACTAAAATTGATATGCCAAATGTAAATTTCAGGGTTATTTGCAGTAAAGGAACTTATATTAGATCCTTAGCAAAGGATTTTGGTATTGCCTTGAAATCTGGTGCACATCTATCTGCATTGCGCAGAACAAAAAGCGGTAATTTTAATATTATTGATGCGATTACTCCAGAAATTTTTATCGAAAAACTAGACGATTCTACTAATAATTAAGCCTAAAACATATGTGAAACCCAGCTATCTGATGCTGGCATTTCCCAATCGTTTTCATACTCTTGTTTGATATTGACAAAATGATTAAAAACAGTAGTGTTTTTTGAAACGCCTCTGTTTTTGATTAGTTTTTTAAAATCAGATATTTCTTTTAACTGTACATATTCACCTTGTTTAAAACAAACATTAACTTTATCTAATAATGAAATATGATACTTCTTCTCTAAACCAAGAATAAAGGCAACTAATTGATCATTTTGTTCGATAGTTAAAGGTGTTTTGTCAGAAATAAGAATTACAATAAATCTTTGGTATTTGATCTCAAAAAAAGATTCTACATCTCCAAAATCATTTAAAAAATGTTCGGTCTTATCGCTAATTTCAGGCAGCTCATCTTTATAGAATTTCCGGCTAGATGGATATATAAATACCTTTGAAAATTCCGATAAAATTTTATAATCTACAATCATCTTATTTCATTTCTTCAATTAGTTCCACTATATCCTTTTCAATATTCACTCCCTTATCTTTATTATACCATATTTGCAAATCCTCTTTAAAAACAGCATCAATCTTTCCATGTATCTCTTTATAATCTATTACCATTTTAGTAGCAACCTTAGATCTTGGTCCCCATGAACCTATAACTTTATTGGTATTATTTTCAATCACAATTAATTTAGGAATTGACTTTGAGCCATTAGTTAAAAACTGATCCATCAAATCTTCATTGTCATCTCGTAAAACTACTTTTAGATCTATTTTAGGATTTGTTTCTGAAAACTTATTTAAAACTGGTAAAACATGTGCAGCATCACCACACCAACTTTCGGTTAAAACAAGCCATGTAAAATCTTTTTCGATTTTTTTTATCGTTTCTTTTGAAAACTCTGAAAGTGTAGTTTTTTTATCCAGTCGTTTCATTCTTTTATCATTAAGCCTGGTGAAATTCAACAAATCATCATTTTGATTGGCTCCTGTTGATTTACCCTCTTCGATTAAATCCAAAATCATAGATTTATACTCAAGATACGACTGTGCTTTCTTTATACTTTTTTTTATTATACTATCCATTTTTATTATTCTTTTATTCTTTAGACGTTGCAAAAGTAATACCTAACTATAATGTATAGTGTAAACCTTGTAACATTGATCTTACCAATTCATCAATATCCACTTTTGCTTTCCAGTTCCAATCTTTATTTGCTTTTGAATCGTCAATACTTTGTGGCCATGAATCTGCAATTTCTTGTCGGGAATCAGGTTTGTAATTCATCTCAAAATCTGGTACATATTTTTTGATAACTTTTGACAGTTCTTTTGGTGAAAAACTCATAGCAGCAATATTATACGAAATATACTTTTTATTTTTATCTACCTGCATCAATTTAATTGTTGCATCTATAGCATCATCCATATACATCATTGGCAATGTAGTATCTTCAGTTAAAAAGCTTTTATAACATTTTTTCCTAATGGCTTCATAAAATATTTCAACCGCATAATCCGTAGTTCCGCCTCCAGGCGTAGTTTTGTAACTAATAACCCCAGGATATCTTACACTTCTAACATCAACACCATATTTTTTATGGTAATACGCACACCAGTTCTCACCAGCTAGTTTACTAATTCCATAAACTGTTGTAGGTTTTATAACTGTATTTTGAGGAGTATTCATTTTTGGAGTATCTGGCCCAAATACTGCAATTGAACTTGGCCAAAAAATCTTATCAATAATTTTATCTTTGGCAAGATCTAATATATTGAACAATGAGTTCATATTCAGATCCCAAGCTTTTTTCGGATTTCTCTCTGCTATTGCTGAAAGCATTGCAGCCATTAAGTAAACCTGCTTGATTTCATATTTTTCAACGACCTCGGCAATATCATTCTTATTCATAACGTCTAACAACTCAAATGGCCCCGATTCCATCACCTCATAATTACCCTTTCTTATATCAGATGCAATTACATTTTCATTCCCGTAAATTTTACGTAATTTCAAAACAAGCTCTGTACCTATCTGGCCGCTTGAACCGATAATTAATATTTTATCATCCATTATTTTATTGTTTTATAAGAGACAAATATACTTAATTAATAATTTGAAACTATTTTATCATGCCATTAAAAACAATCGAAAATTTCATACTTTTGAAAAACATTATTTACACAATATATGCTTCTTAAAAAAATTATACTCATAAGTTTGATTGCTCTTTTTATTTCTTGTACCAAGACAATATCAAGAAAAAACAATGAAATATCAAGAGACTCACTAATTGGTAATACGGATAAGGTTAATTTTCAAATTTCAAAATTAAACAGTAAAGCGATAAAGCTTGTTGAAACTTGGGATGAATACCAAAATATTGATGAATTATTAAAACAGTATCAAAATATTAATGCAAATTTAGCACTCCTAAATGCAAAAGAATTAGCAGTGCTTGCCAAACAATTGAAAGATTCAATACGTGTTGAAAGATTAAAGATTCCTTCTATTAAAATAAGGCTTAATGTTTTACACAATGAAACTTTACGACTTGCAGACATGAGCACAATACCAAGTATTACCGAAGAAGAAGTGACAGAAGAGAATAGTAATATTTTAAACGCATATTCAGCATTAAATTTAAAGATCAATAACATTGTAAATCAGGAAAATTTAAATGAAGAGCTTAATAGTTTCATTGATGAGGTTTTACAATTAAATGATACTTTAATAGAACTTGACTCAATAAACATCTTTCTTCCTGAAAATTAGATCAATCATAATTAATCAGTTACAAAATCACTTATTTTTTCTATATTTGAGCCTTTAAATGTTCTATATTTTAAATTCCCCTATACTATGAATCGAATATTGTTATTTACATTATTATTTGCATCTTACTACTCTTATAGTCAGTACAATGAAAGCGTTCCATGGATGAGCTCTTCCTTTAAAAAATCGTCTAATACTAAACTCACATTAGAAGAACAATCCAAAGAATTTAATACCTATTGGAAAGGTAAAGACTTCACAATAAAAGGTAGCGGACATAAACCATTTAAACGATGGGAGAACCATTGGAAAGATTATCTTCTGGAAAATGGCACTATTGCTACGCCTGATGTTTTATGGAAATCATGGGAACAAAAGCAAAATTTGGCAAAAAGTAATATTAGTAATTGGGAATCTATTGGTCCATATACAACCAATATAAAGTCTGGGCAAGGAAGAATAAACACCTTTATAATTGATCCGAATAATCCTAATATTTTTTATGTAGGTGCTCCTGCCGGAGGAATCTGGAAATCAATAGATGCTGGTGTCAACTGGTCTCCTTTATCTGATCACCTTCCTCAAATAGGAGTTTCTGGAATTGCCATTGATCCGGCTAATTCAGATATCATTTACATCTCTACAGGTGATGATGACGCAAGAGACACATATAGTATTGGTGTTTTAAAATCTACAAATGGGGGTGTCACCTGGAATACAACAGGACTTACATTAGGTTCATCATCCGTTACTTCTAATGAGATTTATATTCATCCCAACAACTCAAATATACTTTGGATTGCAACAAGTCAAGGCTTTTATAAAAGTACAGATGCCGGAGATAACTGGAATAAAAAAATATCTGGAAATATCAAAGATTTTAAAATAAAACCAGGAGATCCTAATACTATTTATGCCGTTAGTACATCAAAATTCTACAAGTCAATCAATGGAGGTGATTCTTTTAATATAATTACTAGTGGATTACCTGATTCAGATCCAACTGATGCTGATGATAAACCTTCCCGATTTGCAGTTGAAGTGACTCCTGCAAATCCTGAAATTGTGTATGTTTTAAGTGCAAAACAAGATCAGACTTTTCAAGGCTTATACAAATCTGTAAATAGCGGAGATAATTTTATACAAACAGGTGAAAAAGATGATATTTTTAAAAGTAAACAGGCATGGTATGATATGTCTTTAACCGTTTCACCTGTAAATGCAAATATTGTATTTGTTGGAGTTTTGGATATATGGAGATCTAACAACGGTGGAAATAATTTTATCCAAAAAAACAGATGGTGGGATTCTAGTGAGGCTTCTTATACACATGCAGATATTCATTTTTTGCGTTATTTCAATAATGAGTTATATGCTGGAACTGATGGAGGTATCTATAAATCTTCAGATAATGCCAATAGTTTTACAGATTTAACCGAGGGTTTAAATATCAGTCAATATTACAGAATTTCTGTCGCTAAAAGTACAGCCTCAAATATTGCAGGTGGGCTACAGGATAATGGTGGGTTTGGCTATAGTAATAATACCTGGTACAATTACCATGGTGGTGATGGAATGGACAATGTAGTTGACCCAAATGACGAAAATAAATATTATGGCTTTACACAATATGGAGGTAGTTTAAATATATCACATGATGGAGGTTCTACTGGTGACAACATTACAAGTGCACCTAGTAGCGAAACCGGAACAGATGACAATGGTGGAAAATGGATCACCCCTCTTACTGCAAATAATGAAGGAGAACTATACTCAGGATATTCTAAAGTCTATAAATTAGTAAATAACAAATGGGTATCTGTAACAACTATAGGCTTTGATAATGATATAGATAACCTTGCTATTGCCAATACCGATAAAGAACTTATGTATATTTCTTTATCAAAGAAACTATACAAAAGTACAGATGGTGGAGTTACATTTACTCAGAATAACTTTACTTTCCCACGTTCAATAAGCTCTATTGACATTAACAATCATGATGAAAATATCATATATATCACAAATAGTGGTTTTTTCGGAAATGTATATAAATCTGTTGATGGTGGTGAGAACTGGATTGACATCACAAATAACCTACCCAATGAACCTAAATTAGTAATTAAACATCAAATCCATAGTTTGGAAAATGATCTTTTTGTGGGAACCAGTTTAGGTGTTTACCATATAAATGATACCATGAGTGAATGGGAAGTTTATGACAAAAATTTACCCAATGTTCCTATTAGAGATATTGAATTTAATTTAGAAGATAAAAAGATAATTGTTGCAACTTATGGCCGTGGTGTATGGCAATCTCCTATCGAGGTTAAGAAAGCTGATATAGACATCAGTCTTATTGAAATAAACTCAAATAACAGTACCCAGTGTAATGGTATTACTCCAAAGATCACAATTAAAAATAACGGAAACAATAGTTTTAATTCCATTAATATCAATTATTTTATTGATGATGAGCCATTTCAATTTAATTATAGTGGAAATATTGCTTCTGATGAAACAAAAAAAATAGAATTGCCAAACCATGATCAGATAGATCTGGGGTCTCATGAATTAAAAGTTGAAGTTACTGTTAACAATGATACTTTTTCTGATAACAACAAACTCAAAAGTTCCTTTTCTGCAAATGAATCAAGTGTAGGTAAATATATAAATACATTTGGAGATGTTAACCCTGATGAATGGATCTCCTATAATATTGGAAGTTCTGAAAAATTATGGGTAAAAACATCTCCTATAGGAACAAAATTTGACAATGCTTTTGACAAAGCTTATATTACAAATTCAAGGAATAATTATTCTGATAAAACAACAGCTTATTTAGTTTCCCCTTGCTATGACCTAACCACATTAGAGAATCCTGCATTAAAATTTGATATGGTTTTTGATATTGAAAAAGACTGGGATGTTTTATATGTGGAGTACACCCTCAACTCCGGTAAAATCTGGAAAATTTTAGGAACAGCAAACGACCCTAATTGGTATAACAGTGATTATATAAATCCTGAAAGGTCGATTACTGTTGGAAAACAATGGACAGGTACAGATTTAACTATTAAAAAATATAATTATAATTTAGCTAGTTTTACAAATGAAGCAAACATTATTTTTAGATTTGTTTTTAAATCTGATGATGCTGAAAATCATCAAGGTGCCGTAATTGATAATTTTGTAATTGATGCAACAGCTATTCTGGCCGTTAAAAATAACACATTAAATAATTTTAAAATATACCCAAATCCTTCATCAGCCATTTTTAACATCCAACGTCAAACCAGTTCTGAAATGCAAGTTTCGGTTTATGATATCACAGGAAAACTTATTTTTAAGGATACAAATATCTTGATGACTCATTATGCTTTGGATCTCTCCAAGGTAAGTAAAGGCTTATATTTCTTAAAGATCAATCAAGGAAATAAACAAGCTACAAAAAGAATCATGATAGAATAAAAATCAAAAAAAAGGGAATCAACGATTCCCTTTTTTATGTTATATAATCTAACCTTACTCTATCATAATTTTTGACCGGTTTTCATTTACCAAATCTTTATGAGAAATAAAATATCCTTTATGGGGTTTTCCGTTCAAACGTAATCCTTTAAAGGATCCTTTTTTAAAAAATATGCCTGTTATGCTTTAATTTGTGACTAAAATGGTTCATCATATTATTTATTTTAACAATTATTCTTTTGGATAAAATTAATTACTCTCAATTGCTCCATGAACTTTATCATACAAATCAATCTTTCCGTCCAACATAACTGCTATTACTGTATAGTTTTCATCAAGAACTTCTTTTGGAACATCTATATAGGTCAATCCGGGGTAAGAACTCCAGTACACTTTACTAAATACATCATGTTCTAACATTGCACCATTTCCTACAACATAAATCCTATTGATCTTGTTTTTTATTCCTCTTAGAGCTATTTTTCCATCTTTTGGAATATCGCGAACGTAAACATATAGCATGGTACTGTCTTTTGATAAAGCAGTTGGACCGTAATAATACTCATAAGGGATTCCTGCTTTGGTACCATAAATAGCTTTGCTATGCTTTTTTGTCCATCTTCCAAGATCCTTTAAAATTTTCACTTGTTCTTCTGGGATAGTCCCATCTGCTTTTGGACCAATATCTAACAATAAATTTCCTCCTTTTGAAATACAATCTACAAATATATCAATGATCATTTGAGATGATTTATAATGGTTATCACTATGCTGATAACCCCAAGATTCATTCATTGTCATACACAATTCCCAGTATTTTGACTTTGGTTTTACAATAGGTAAACCCTGTTCCGGAGTATCATAATCTCCTTTTTGCCTTAATCGGGAGTTTATAATTGTATTTGTATTGTTTTTGAGAAGCATTGATTTTACTTTAGGCACATCCCATTCCTCATCATTATGCTCCCAGTCACCATCAAACCACCATATATCCGGATTGTAATTGGTTGCCAATTCCTTCAACTGACCCTGATAATATTTTTTAAATTTTCCCCACCTTTTAGGATCGTTTTCTATTTTATAACGCTTTTTATCTCTTGTGAAATCCGTATATATATCTGATGACCAATCAGGTAACGAATAATAAATTCCAACTTTTAAATCATTTTTTCTGAGCGATTTCACAAAAGGAGTCAAAACATCTTTCTTGGCAGCAGATTGTTTTACAGCATTTAAATTACCATATTTTGTATTCCATAAAGCAAAACCATCATGGTGTTTTGAAGTAATGACCGAATATTTTGCACCACTTTCTTTGATCAATTTTGCCCAATATTCCGGATCATATTTTTTAGCAGTAAACCCTTTTAGCTGCTTCATATAATCATCATGTGAAATATAATTATTATAAAACGACCATGATTCGCTAATTCCATTAACGGCATAAATTCCCCAATGGATAAAAATTCCGAGTTTGGCATCTTTAAACCATTCCATTTTTTTCTCATACTGAACTGAATCTCTACTAATTTCCGTTTGAGCTTTTAAAAAGAAAGGTAGAAATAGAATTATCAGAAAGATTGATCTTATGTTTTTTCTATTTTTCATCTAGATTTTAATTTTAGAAATATTAAATACCCAAGCATATTTAGATGCAGGATCATTTCTTAGCTTTTCGGGAATTATCACTTTAAACCCTTTGTCTAATCTTTGCCATTTCAAATTCATTTTTGCTCCCAGTAATTTAATCTTTGCTCCTTTAGCTGGATTGATAGATTTTAGAATAATTTCAGCAGGAATATTATTCTCTCCTTCCTTTGCCAAATAAATAAAATTTACACTTCCATTTTTATTCTGAGTTAGACAAATATTATTCTCTTTATACGGAGCTATAGCTTTAGTTTCATAAATAGCAGAACTATTTACCTTCATCCAGTCACCATATTCTTTTAAGAGATCATAAGCACCTTGCTGCCATTCTCCTTCCGGGCTTGGAGCTACATTTAACAATAAATTACCACCTTTAGCAACAACATCTACCAACATCTGTACGCCTTCTCTGCCCGACATGTATTTGGCATTGTGGGTATATGACCAACCTCCTCCTGAGATAATACATGATTCCCATGGATAAGGTAACGTTTTATCTGGCACTCTATTTTCAGGTGTTAAATAGTTTTGATTTTTCCCATGAACAGCTCTGTCAACAACAATTAAACCCGGTTGTTTTTTTCTGGCCTTAATTACAAGTTCATCCATTTTAATATCCTGGCTCACCATTGTGTTTTTTACAAAACCTGAAGAATTTTCCTTAAATTTCTTACTATAGAAATGATCCAGTTCCTTTTGTGAATTTTTACTTACCCAGCCTCCATCAAGCCATAAAATATCAATATTTCCGTAATCTGTCATTAATTCCATAATTTGATTATGCGTAAAATCAACAAATTTTTGCCATTTTTCAGGGTATACAATTGGATCATAATTTACATTTCTTCCTAAAGGAGGAAAATAAGGATCCCAATAATTTTCATTATTCCAATCTGGTTTGGAAAAATAGGCCCCAATCCAAAAATTATCCTGTCTAAATGCATTAAAGATCTCCTTTGCAATATTAGAACGAGGATTAGAACTAAAGGCACAATCCGGATCGGTGACTTTATAATCTGTATATTTTGAATCAAACATGCTAAATCCATCATGGTGTTTTGTTGTAAATACCATGTATTTCATTCCAGCATATTTAGCTGCATCTGCCCATTTTTCAGGATTAAATTTTATCGGATTAAAGGTCTTTTTTAAACCTTCATATTCTTTTTTATATTCAAAATAATTTTGTGGGTTAACACCTTTTTTTCGTTCACACCAGCCGTAATCTTCCGGACAAAGTGACCAAGACTCCACAATACCCCATTGGCTATAAGTACCCCAGTGCATTAATAAGCCAAATTTTTTATCCTGCCATTGGTTTAGTTTTTCCAACACCAAAGGATCCGTTTCAGGAACATATCTTTCTTCTTCATAAATTGCCTGTGCAAATAGTTGACCTTGTAATAAGATTACAATCACTATTAATTCTAAAAAAATTTTTGTTGTTTTTTCCATGTGTATTAATCTTTTATTTAATTTCTAATTCGGGGAATGGGAGAAAATCCCTCGCCTTTAGGCGAAGACTTTAGTTTGACTAGATTTATATTATGCAGTACTATAGGAAAACATCACATATGATTTATGATATTCAAGTATCAGTAATCCTTTAACCGCCTTTAGGCAGAATCAAATCTACTGGCTTGAAGCCGATAGTAGTTTAATTTCTAATATTGTTTTTTATTTTTATTTAATTGCATATCTTTTACTTAAATTAGTTTCTTGAATTGGTTTTTTGAATTTCAAATTAAAATCCATAAACGTTATAGCTC
>JADGEA010000564.1 GCA_016744615.1 Flavobacteriaceae bacterium | reverse complement strand
TCACTTATAAACTGACTTATAATACTATAATCTTCAATTAGAAAACCACCAAGAATTGAAGAAATAACAAATAAACTAACTCCTAGAATACCGATAAAAAAAGTTGATTTATGACTCATTTATTTAATGTGTTGATATGGTTAGTTGCGTAGTTAATCAACTAATTTAGTAAATAATTACCGAATAGAAAATTCGTGAGGATTTTTGTAAGTAGGCTAGAACTAGCAATAAATTATATACGCTGTTGTGCTTAGTACTTTTTTGCGAGTTAATTCTAAAGACTTATCTCGTTTTTTTGATTAGATTACACTGCCTGCATTCTTTGCTTTGGTGTCCATAGATCGTCCAATAGCTCCGCCAATTCCACTTCCAATGATTAACCCCAAAGATATACCCATAGATCGCTCCCAACTGGACAAAAAGACTACTCCAAAAAGAATTCCAAAAGAAGCTCCTAAAACTATACCTAATTCTGTGTAATATCTTTTGGTAGTTAAGGAAAATGTATCCCTTAAATATTTTTCAAACTTACTTAGTGCTTTCTTAAAGTATTTTTTTCTATTCTCAGGAATTGATGCTAAATTAAAAATATCAAGTTCCGTTTCTATGGATTGAATTTCATCTTTTGAGAACTCTCTATTTTTCAACTCGGTTAGAATATGAAGAAATTTTTCATAAACCTTAATTTCAGATTTTTTAATTGTTTGGATTGCTAAACTTGCTGGATATTTTCAAATAACACTTGCGATTATCGGATTTGTGGAAGTTTTAAGGAGATTTTTCGGAGACGAGAAACTTCCTAATTTTTCGACAATGATTATCGTTTCGATTTTTGCACTTATCGCAAATGGAACTGATATTCATTTGGCATCTGGACAGGAAAAACACCTGCCTCACGAAGCATGGCATGAAGTTCAACAGAAACAAGGACGAGTGAAACCTACTTCACAAATAAAGGGTAAAGTGAATGTTAATGACGATTTAAGATTGAAGAAAGAAGCTGATGTGATG
>JADGEA010000289.1 GCA_016744615.1 Flavobacteriaceae bacterium | reverse complement strand
TTACTAAATAAAATATCACCTTGTTTTTTGTGATATACAGATTACTATAAAGAATATATCCTTTTTGTTTTTTTTGAATAAGCTTTTCGTTTAGTTTTTCCACAACTCAACTACAAAGCAAACCTCCAGATCAATTTACCCATAATGGTGGTTCGTTCTAATTTAACTCCGTCATTGGTATCAAATTCCTGGCTGATCACAAAATAAAAATAGTCCCAATTATAGGCATCCAGTTGATTCAAATATTGACTCTACTTAAAATTTGCCTCAAATTCACTTTCTGAACAATAAATTAACTTTGTTTTAGTTTTGAATTATTCTTTAATGATTTAAACTTATGAAAAATAATTTAAGGTTTATCCTTTTCATTTTTATAATTGAACTAATAATTAGCTCATGTACATCACCAAAAAAACTTTTAGAAAAAGGCAATTATTACGATGCTGTTTTACTTTCGGTAGAAAAGTTAAGAAGCAATCCCAATAATAAAAATGCAAGAGAAACTCTTGCACAAGCATATATTTTAGCAGTTGACGATTTGTTGGAAAAAATTGAAAGAGATAAAATTATTCAACCTGGTTTTTTTAATTCATTTGCTGTCTATACTTATGAAGATTTGAATAGGATGTATGAAAAAATCCAAAAAAGTCCGGCAGCCAGACAAATAATTAAAAACCCTAAAGAATTTTATACACAATTATCAAAAGTGAAGCCATTGGCTGCAGAAGAACAATACATTGCAGGAATGCAACAACTAGCTATAGGCTCAAGGAAAAATGCCAAACAAGCTTATTATTATTTTCAGGATGCCAATGCCTTTGTAAAGAATTACAAAGATGTTTCAAGTAGACTAGATCAAAGTTACAAAATGGCCTTGTTACATGTGATAGCAGATCTTAAACCTATTCATTCTCGAATTTATAAGCTAAGTGCAAATACTTTTTACAATGAAATGCAAAATACTTTGCAACAAATAGAAAAAAAACAATTTGTACGATTCTATTCTCCAATGGATGCCAAAAAACTTAATCTTGAGAATCTAGATCAGATTTTAGAGATTAATTTTGAAGATTTTATTGTAGGAGAAACCCACACGCAAGAGCGAATAGAAAAAATGGTTAGGGATAGTGTAATAGTTGGCACGGTTGCTCTTGATAATGGTAGAAAAAAAAATGTTTATGGTACAGTCAAAGCAAAAGTCTATTTATTTAAAATGCAGGTAATCTCAAAAGGAATTGTTGGATTTACTATTTCAGAGAATAATTCCAATAAAACTACCATTCTTGACAACCATATTCCGGGGGAATATGTATGGTTTAATGATTGGGGAAACTATAATGGAGATATTCGAGCATTAAACAAGAAGCAAAAAGAAATTTGCAATAGAAGAAAAATTTTACCTCCACCACCACAACAAATGTTTATAGAGTTTACAAAACCTATTCATGAACAACTAAGAGTTGAATTGCATAATTTTTACCAAGATTATTGATATCAAAAAAGCACCTCATGAACAAGGTGCTTTTATCTTACTAACTCAAAATTAATCATTATGAAAACAAAATTTTGGGGAATTCTGTTTCTGAAAGATTATTTGCAAATCCTGTGCCAGAAACATTTTTTCTCTGTTAATATTTCGTTAAAACTAACTAACGTTTATTAAATCTCCTATTCATTCTATGTTCATCATTCACATAGATTTCCATTACAAAACGTCCTTTTTCCAAATGGCTCATATCTAATTTGAGAGCTGTACCTTTTACATTTGGAAATATATGTTCCTCAACAAACTCGCCATCTTTTGTAATATTAATCTTTAAAATTAATTCTTTGTTAGAAACTGTGTAAATAGTTAAAGAATCAGTTACCATTCTAGGAAAAATATTTACTGAAAGATGCTCAACAGTTGTGTCAACAATAGCTGATTTACTTACCCTAAACCCATAATGTTGTCCATTTCCGTTATCACTTTCAAAAAGTTGTATTATATTTCCATCAACATCTTTTAAATGTAAATACCCATAACCTGCTTCTGGTTGAAACCAAAATTCAAGACCATCTCCTTTAGAATCAGTTAACATTAAAAAATAATTTCCTTCAGCTAATTGCAAAGTATCAGCATACTTTGTTGCTGGTTTCAACATTTTTGGAGACTTTATAAAAACTGTATCTTTTTCACCATTTACTATAAAAAGTGTATTTTCTTCAGGTCTATTATTAGTCAGGAAATCAACCACAATTTTTGAAGGCAAAGTTGGAATATCATCAAACTCCGAATCTAATTTATTATCTGCTTTCCATTCATCTTCCAAACCATTAGGCTTTGATAAAACTAGCGAAAAAGTATTTGTTCCAGTATTGGCTAAAATCTCACCCGGCAAAGTGATTATTGCAGCCTCGTAAAACGCTAAATCCCCACTCCATTCATAAACCATTTCTTTAAAACCAACTGTTTTATATGTGATTTTTAGTGACCTTAAATTCTCATTCCCAAGATTTCTTATTTTAATACGGGGATTAAATCCTGTTGGATTGTATCTATTATAATTTGCAATATTATTGGGAGCAATTATCTCTTCAATTACCACATCATTTGTATGATTTGGCTCCGAAAATTGAAAAAAGTAAGAGGTAATACTTTCTTTTGGTTGATCAACATTATTGGCTGTAAATGGCTCCATGTTCAAATCAAGTGTATGCACTGCTTTTGTTAGAGGAATATCAATGATATCCGGTATTTGTAAATCACCCGGACACCAATATGCACGGTCAAAAATCCATGTTCCACCTTGTGGATAAAGTGGATTATCTCCACAATCTTTCCACATATCCCTGTGATCAATTACTTTTCCATCGAAAACCAATTCTCTCCATCGGCTGCAAAATTCACTGCATCCATTGTCTTTATCCATTCCGTGACCGGTATGTTGAATTCGAAACCTCCCAAAAGAAGCTCCTTCTTTTATTTCAATTTCTCTAGACTCTAAACTTTTTTCAATATCATTTTCCTGATTTCCATATTGAAAATTACCTTCCCACATTTTATCAACACGAATAAAATTCGAAATTGAAGGGCCAAAATCAACCCTGAAATCGATAGTTAGATCCCAACCCAAATCAGGTGACTCATACCCGCTATGAATGTATTCAACTTCCACGCTATCACGCAAAAAAGGCTCGAAATCCGTAACATCCACTTTCCAAGTGTAAGTCCATCCTTCTTTGAAATTACTTCCATAGGGAGTTAACATTCTACCTATCTCAAAATTTATATTTTCCCCATTCTTACCACCAGTTCGCAATATATTAATGTGATCTGCATAATCCCAATGTGCAATTGCACGATCTTCAGGATAGGCTAACGTAACATTCATTGTAATCCTCCTTACATCTTTATCCTTGTCAGGAAATGTTGCCCATTGCTTAAAGCTTTTAGACCCCTTTAATGGATCCGTATTAATGAGAACTTTTTTATAAGCAACTACATTTGTAGATTGAACAGAATCAGTCGTACAAGAAGAGGTAAAAAATGCAATAAACAGCGTTAAAACAGAAATCTTAAAAAAATATTTCATGATCATAAAACAAGTTTTTTGTACTTTATAAGACTGTAAAAATAAAACATAAACCTTACTTTTTACTTTTTTTACTTAAGGCAACCTCTTGAATTAACAAGGTGAATATCAGATTATTAGTTGTATATTGTCATAAGAATTGACACTATGAGTAAGTATAAATCATCAGGCA
>JADGEA010000563.1 GCA_016744615.1 Flavobacteriaceae bacterium | reverse complement strand
CTAATCTTTTAAATAAGGAAATAACCTATTTCTAAAAGGGGTTTTTCCCCTTTTTAATAAAACATATCGATTACAAATAACGTAAACCCCTTGTTTTTAGGCATTAATAGATTTAGACTGTAAAAACAGATATATTTTTATATTAATTTAATGTATTTTTATGCCAACCCAATAAAAGTCAAAAAATACTTATGAATTTTTCTAAAATTACAACATTAATTATAGCATTATTTACCTCTACATTTATTTATTCTCAACAGTCAAAAAGCGCAGAATTTGGTAAGCCTGATCAACAAGAACTCACTATGAGTTCTTATCCTATGGATCCTGAAGCAACAGGAGTTGTTTTATATGAAAAGGGACAATACACTATAGATGTTGTAAGAAACTATATTCTGTTAACAAAAGAAGTTCATGTTAAAACAAAGGTTTTAGACGCCAGTAAATTTAAAGAATCCACTATTGACATTTACTTAGCTAAATCAAAAAACAATAAAGAAAAAGTAACCAAAATTAAAGCGATAACTCATAATGGAAATTTGCAAACCTATGTAAAAGAGGATGCATATTTTGACATTGATCATAACGAGAATTGGGCTGGAAAACGATTTACTTTCCCTAATATTAAGGACGGTAGTATTTTAGAGTATAAGTATACTATTACTAGCCCTTACCTATTTGATATAGGCGGATGGAGTTTTCAAGGAAATTTACCAGTATTATATAGTGAAATTAGCACTCAATTCCCTTCAAACTATAGGTATAACAGGGCTTTATATGGAAATCATGAACTTATTATAAATGAATCTAACATAAAAAAAGGTTGTTTTTCTCTACCTCAAATTACAAAACCTGGAGATTGTGAAATTGCAACATATGCTATGGAGAACATACCTGCCTTTAAAGAAGAAAAGTTTATGTTGGCAAAAGGAAATTACCTTTCAAGAGTTGATTATGAATTAATGGCTTTTTATGAATTTGACGGTGGTAAACAATCCTTTTCTAAAACTTGGAAA
>JADGEA010000562.1 GCA_016744615.1 Flavobacteriaceae bacterium | reverse complement strand
AGGATATAAGATGGTGGGTAATGCTGTTCCTCCTTATCTTGGATACTATTTGGCTAAGAAGATTTATGAGGATTTGAGAAATAAATTATGAAAAAAATCTTATACTTTTCTTATTATTATTAGCACCTCAAGCACAAAGTGAAGCTGAACTCAGTTTCAAAGACAATGGAATGATAGTTAAACTCAGTACAATGAAAGCTATTGTTCCACCTACAAATGTCACCGTTTTAGAACCTCATGAACAGAAATTGATGCAATTTTCTGCGATTTCGGTTAATACCTTGTTCGATCATTTATTTGGTAAGTCTTGGCAAAAACATGAAGAAGTTTTATTTACTTCTGTTATTGCTATGTCTGTGTCAATTTTTTTATCTGTGATACAAGCTAAACCTGATGAAATAGTTAAAGAAAAGGATGATGATACTAATCAAACACTAAAAGCAATTTTAGATCAAGTCACACAACTAAATAATTATATTCATCAACGAGATTATGATCGCTTTACTAAATTGAATGCCGATGGAGAACAATTAATAAGCAACAACTTGCAACATACAACGATTGGCGTTTACCCACTATTGAGGAACTTGAAATTTTGATTGTTGAGAAAGCTTATTTTCCCTATATTCAATCATGCTGGTATCTTTCCTCAACCCCTAATTCTGAAAATTCTCCCAATGCTTGTTAGTTCATATTCTGTTGTTGGTGGAACGGTAGGATATACAGTTCTGGTAATTAAGCCTTTTTGTTCCAGCAGCCTCAAACGAGAAGTTAGCACCTTTGGACTGATACCTTTTAAAGCCCTTTGAATTTCCGAATATCGCTTTTTATGGGGCAAGTAATAAAATATTTATATAGGGTGCATAGGTTAAAACCTACTTATAAAGTAGGTACCTTTCAAAAATATGATAATGAACAAACAAACATTTTATAGATTTTTTTTAATTATATTAACACTTGCATCTTTTAAAATTTTGGCTCAAAACAATGATAAAATATTAATAGAAATATCAGCT
>JADGEA010000561.1 GCA_016744615.1 Flavobacteriaceae bacterium | reverse complement strand
GCATTATTAGATGATTATATTTGTGTGCATAATACTAATATTCATTTAATGGCGGGAATAGGTAAAACAGCGCGTATTTTAATTCCTTATCCACCTGAATGGCGAGATATGAAAATTGGTAATGAATCGCCTTGGTTTAAAGGTTTTAAGTTATATCGGCAAAATCGAGATAAAAGTTGGTCACAGGCATTGGATGATTTGAAAAGGGCGATAATCCACTGATGTTCAAAGCCCATAATTTGTCATTCCTAGTTCGGGATGACAAACACTATAAAATCTTTATGCGTAACATCAGTTACTAATAAAAAAATAGCCAGAATATTATTTTTATCGTAGCTTAATCTGACATGCTGACAGTAAAAGGTCTGTTTAAATCTTTTAATTTATCTGCTAACCACATCTTAATAATTGCCTGACGACTTACTCCAATGTGTTGCGCTTCTCTATCAATAGACAGTATCATCCATGATGGAAAATCAATATTAACTCTTTTGGGTTCTTCATTTATCATTTTAATTTTTGATGTATCAAAATAGTCCAATACATCTTCTTGATTATCATCAAATTTATTATCTAGTTCTGATGCTTTCATAAAGTTTTATCTCCTTGTCTCTTGATCTTCTTACAGATATAATCCTTGTATTTTTATTTCTGTATAATTTTACCTAAAATTAAAAACCTTTCTTCATCTTCACTTTGTGATGATGAAATCTCAAAAGCATATGGATCATTCCATAAATATTGTGCTTCTTCAAAATCAATATTATGTTTTAATTTGTTTGATTTGCTTTTATTTTCATCATATTCAAAATTCATATTTAAATGATACCATACTTATCCTCAATATGACAACTATAGCTTTACTTTAAAAGTATATAGCATCTTTATATGAGTTCGCGTTATCAATTATGGCAATTTGATAATGAATCGCCTTGGTTTAAAGGTTTTAAATTATATCGGCAAAATCGTGATAAAAGTTGGTCACAGGCATTGGATGATTTGAAAATGGACAAAAGGA
>JADGEA010000560.1:255-1021 GCA_016744615.1 Flavobacteriaceae bacterium | reverse complement strand
CCCTTCGGGTACTCCTCCTTAAAAAGGAGGAGAGTAAAATAGTTTACCACAAATATAATATTGAAAAAGAAAATTCCCCTCTTTTTAAGGAGGGGTGGCACAAAGTGCCGGGGTGGTTAAGGAAGTAGATATCATAATATTTTCATTAAGAAAAAAGATACCTTCTTCATACCCAAAAGCTAAAATGCCCAATAAACCCAAACATAACAACAAGTTTCTAAAAGAGTACAGAAAGGAATTAAGAAATAACCTTACAAGTGCCGAAGCAAGATTATGGATGATTCTTAAGAATAAACAACTAGAAGGTAGAAAATTCAGGAGGCAACACAGTATAGATAATTTTATAGTCGATTTCTATTGTCCAAGTGAAAAACTTGTCATTGAATTGGATGGTCAGGTTCATTACAATCCTGTATCAGAAAATAAAGATTTTGAGAGGGATTTTGTTTTAAAGAAATATGAAATATCTGTTTTAAGATTTGAAAATAAAATGATATTCAAAGAACCAGAAATAGTAATAAATACAATAAAAGCTGAGTTTAAAAAATAACCACCTCCCCCTTCGGGTACTCCTCCTTAAAAAGGAGGAGAGTAAATACGTTTACAAAACACATCAATAGGAACATTGGAAAGCTCCACTCTTTTTAAGGAGGGGTGGCACAAAGTTCCGGGGTGGTTAAGGAAGTAGATATCATAATATTTTCATTAAGAAAAAAGATACCTTCTTCATACCCAAAAGCTAAAATGCCCAATAAACCCAAACATA
>JADGEA010000560.1:0-155 GCA_016744615.1 Flavobacteriaceae bacterium | reverse complement strand
TAGAAGGTAGAAAATTCAGGAGGCAACACAGTATAGATAATTTTATAGTCGATTTCTATTGTCCAAGTGAAAAACTTGTCATTGAATTGGATGGTCAGGCTCATTACAATCCTGTATCAGAAAATAAAGATTTTGAGAGGGATTTTGTTTTAAAG
>JADGEA010000559.1 GCA_016744615.1 Flavobacteriaceae bacterium | reverse complement strand
AGGTGGTGCAGGAATGGCTCCAATGCGTTCACATTTGTATCATTTGTTTAAAACTTTACAAACAGGTAGAAAAGTAACTTACTGGTATGGTGGTAGATCAAAACGAGAATTATTCTATGTAGAACACTTTAGAGAATTGGAAAAAGAATTTTCTAATTTTAAATTCTTTATTGTCCTGTCAGAACCAGCTGAAGAAGATAACTGGAAAGTGATGAAGGATGTTGATGATAAAAAAGGAGATGGTTTCCTTGGTTTTGTACATCAAGCCGTTATTGATCAGTATCTGTCTAAACATGATTCTCCTGAAGATCTAGAGTTGTATTTCTGTGGGCCACCAATGATGAATAATGCAGTTCAGAAAATGGGTGAAGACTTTGGTCTTGCCGATGAAAACATCCGATTTGATGACTTTGGAGGTTAATTGAGAGAAAGATTATTTTATATAAAAGCAGTATCGAAAGGTGCTGCTTTTTCTTTTTTAAGATAAAGTTATCATTTGATAATTTCTTTTGTCTTTGTAAAAATTGTAAATTGGTAAAAAATCAAAAATGCCTTTTTACTTAATTATTATAATCGCTGTTGTTATTATCATGGTAATTATTAGTACTGTCCTTTATCTAATTCAGGATAGAATAATATTTCATGCTGAAAAATTACCGGCTAATTATAAATTTTCATTTAGAAATGACTTTGATGAAATTAATCTAAAAACAAATGATAATCAAATGCTTAACGGATTATTATTTAAAGTGCAAGATCCAAAAGGAGTGATACTGTTTTTTCATAATCACTCAGGTAATATTGAGCATTGGAGCAGATCAGCTAATTATATCAATCATTTGAAGTATGATGCTTTGTTGATGGATTATAGAGGTTATGGTAAAAGCACTGGGACTTATAATGAAAAGTTGATGTCTGAAGATGCGGCGTAATGGACAAAAAGGAGGCTAAAAACTTCTGTAAGGGTTGTATTTATTAGCTTTGGGGCAAATCAAAGGTTATGAATAAAAAAAGTGTATAAATT
>JADGEA010000558.1 GCA_016744615.1 Flavobacteriaceae bacterium | reverse complement strand
AAAGTTCAAATGTTTTAATAGCCATTTTAGGAGTATCTACAATTCCCCTTGACCATTGACTAACAGTATTTTCGGAAACTCCTATAATTTCACTTAATTTTTTTTGAGTTATTCCAAGTTCTTTACAAACTTTTTTTACTAAATTTTCTTTTTTCTCCTCTGACATAATTTCCTTTCTTGTTATAAAATAATATAGTTTTTTAATCAAAATTATATCTAAAAGGAGTAAAAATTTAGTTTTGCTTGTCTATTTTTTTGAAATGTTATAATTTTAATATTGACGGGTTAAAAACCCGTCCTAGTAAACTACTTTATAATTGTTTCATAAGTAATTCCAACAGTTGCAATAAACATAGCTATTGGAAAAATCAATGTCACTCTCTCAAAAACATATAAACTCATTTTAAAAGGTTTTTCACTTTGTAAAGCATAATAAAACCTTTCATTCCACATTGCTGATGTTAAAGGAACCATCACTAACGCAATTAGGTGTATAAATAATTCATAATACTCATCATAAAATAATGTAAACTCAACCAATACAGTATTTATAATAGCAAAAAATATTTTTATCTTTTGGATAAAATCAGAAGCTTTTCTCTCCTCACTGTACATCACAAGCCCCTAAATTATCTTTTTTAGGTTCTTTATAATCTGGATAGGGATATGTATCAACAACATTTATTCCACTATTAGCAAAAGAAAATATAGCATCTGCTGTAATTGCACCAAATGTACTTATTGGTGCAAAAAAACCTGCTATTGCTCCACCAGCAGCACCAATTGCACCAGAACGAAGTGCTCCATAGATATTACCTTCAACACCTGCTATTCTATTTGATATATAATAACCTGTAAAGCTTGTTAAAAACCCTGCTCCTGCTCCTGCAAGAATTAATGGATTTTCACCAGTTGGGTCTATAAGATTAATCGGGTCATTTAGAACATACCCATAAAGATTAGAATCTCCACCCTCAAATAAGATAGGGTCTTTTGCAGTCCATTTGCCTATATTTGGGTCATA
>JADGEA010000557.1 GCA_016744615.1 Flavobacteriaceae bacterium | reverse complement strand
CTTATCGCTTTCCATTGGCGATGTTGTAGCTACTGAAGCTATGTCTGGTCATGATGTTGGTATTGTAACCCTTACTGGTGAATTGGTAAAGGTGCAAATGAAAAAGAAAAACCAATCTGAAAAGATTGAAGAATTACCAAAAATATATAGAAAAGCATCCCAAAAAGACATTGATATTTGGCAAACAGTTAGAGCCAAAGAACCGGAAATTCAAAAACGATCTCGTGAAATTGCTATTCATTTAGGGTTGAAAATGAAAATTTCAGACATCGAATATCAAGGAGATGGATCCAAAACAACTTTTTATTATACCGCAGAAGAACGTGTAGATTTTAGACAATTAATTAGAGATTTCGCAAGTGCTTTTAGCACCCGAGTTGAAATGAAACAAGTTGGCTTTAGACAAGAAGCAGCTCGCCTTGGAGGAATTGGATCTTGTGGTCGCGAACTATGTTGTTCTACTTGGTTAACAGATTTTAGGTCAGTTAAAACCTCAGCAGCCCGTTACCAACAGCTTTCCTTAAATCCTCAAAAATTAGCAGGACAATGTGGTAAGTTAAAGTGTTGTCTTAACTACGAGTTAGACACCTATTTAGACGCCTTAAAAGACATACCAAAAAACGATGTTAAATTAATGACTGAAAAAGGTCTCGCCGTTTGTCAAAAAACCGATATTTTTAAAAGAATCCTTTGGTATGGGTATGAAAGAGACGGAATGAATTGGCATAAGATTAGTGTTGATAAGGCAAACGAAATTATTGCATTAAATAAAAAAGGTGAAAAAGTTGCTAGTTTAGAAGAGTTTGTAGTTGAGGAAAGTGTATCGGAAACTAAGATTTTTGAGAATGTAGTAGGTCAGGATAGTTTAACACGTTTTGACAAACCAAAACCAAAAAACAACCGCAGAAGAAACACCCGAAACAAAAATCAAAATCAGAATCAGAACAGGAATAAGAATCAGTCCAATAGCAAAAACCCTAATCAAAATAGAAATCAATCCAATAACAAAAACAGGAATCAACCCAATA
>JADGEA010000556.1 GCA_016744615.1 Flavobacteriaceae bacterium | reverse complement strand
TGATAGAAGTAAAAAGCCAATTGAGCTCACAGAAGTCGGTAAAAAAATTGTGAATCAAGCTAGAAACATTGTCAATGAATCGGAGAGAATGCAAGATGTGGTGGATCAAGAAAAAGGATTTATTGGAGGAGATTTTAAATTAGGTATTATCCCTACTATTATGCCAACCTTACTTCCAATGTTTTTAAAAAACTTCACCAATAAATACCCAAAAGTTCATTTAAAAATAGAAGAACTTACCACCGCAGAAATTATTACAAAATTAAATGATGGTCATTTAGATGCCGCTATTGCAGCTACTCCATTGGTTCAAGAAAAAATAAAAGAACGGGTTTTATACTTTGAACCTTTTGTAGGCTATGTTCCTAAAAATCATCGATTGCATTCAAAAAATAAATTGGATCGATCCGATTTAGAAATTAATGACATTCTATTACTAGAAGACGGACATTGTTTTAGAGATGGAGTTATTAATATTTGTAAATCTTTAAAAAGTAATAAAGCGATTGATTCTTTTCAATTGGAAAGTGGAAGTTTTGAGACCTTAATTAAATTATCTAATGAGGGATTTGGAATGACGCTACTTCCTTTTTTAAATACCTTAGATATTTCAAAAGAAGAGCAAAAACAATATTTGCGATATTTTAACGAACCATCTCCAGCAAGAGAAGTTAGTTTGTTATATAAAAAGAGTGAATTAAAAATGCAGATTATCGATGCTTTATACGACATCATTGCTGGTGTTATTAGAGGTGCTATTGCATTTCAAGATATAAAAGTAATAAGTCCTCTTAAATAATTTTAGAAATCATAGAATTAAAAAATCCCTCGAAATGAGGGATTTTTTTATGATTTTAAATAAATTAAACATTGATTCAATTGTGGTTTCTGTTCCAGTAAACCATTTACCCAAATTTTTAATTCCTCAATTTCGTGGGGAAGTAATCGGGTTAATGCTTTTTTCAACTCAAAACAGAAAAGATTTACGTCAAAACTAACTTTATTAAGGACAGCTTTGGTATAATCAAAC
>JADGEA010000288.1 GCA_016744615.1 Flavobacteriaceae bacterium | reverse complement strand
CTGTTAACAAACCAAAATATTTGTTCATAACGTAGTCACTTTCCTAAACTGATTAGTTACAAATCTATATTAGTTTTAGCAGTAATACTTTTGATTGCTATTTCTTTATATTACAATTTGTAAATCAAAATAGGGGTCAAGTGTAATAGATTAATCCAGTTCCGATAAACACTAAAATCATAGTCACAATATTTCCCAAAACTCCGAAAGAAAATCAATGATAACTCCCAATTTCAAATACTGGAGGGAATGGTCAACACGATTTGCTATTAATCAGTTCAAGTAAAAATATTCCAGTTTAAAGCAAAAACCTTATTGGATAAATCATTTTTGGTCAAGGGGATATTTGCTAAAATAATTTATCCGAAAGTATTTAAAGATTATTTTAAATCTGTTGGTTTTTATTTTAATGATTACTTTTGTTTGATAAAAATATAAATAGGATGGAGTTAGTTTTTGCAACAAATAATAAGAATAAAGTAAAGGAGATCAAAGCTTTGTTACCTTCGTCTATGAAAATTCTTACTCTTTCAGAAATTGGATGTACAGAAGAAATAGAAGAGACGGAAGAGACAATTGAAGGAAATGCTAAATTAAAAGCAAATTATATTACCAAAAAATACGGCTATGATTGTTTTGCAGATGATACAGGATTGGAAGTAGATGCTTTAAATGGTGCTCCAGGAGTTTATTCTGCAAGATATGCAGGAGAAAATGTTACTTATGAAGACAATGTGCAAAAAATACTTCATGAAATGAAAGAGAAAAGCAATAGAAAATCACAATTCAGAACTGTTGTCGCCTTAAATTTTAAAGGAGAACAATATTTGTTTGAAGGGGTTTGTAAGGGAGGAATAACAAGTGAAAAGCATGGAAATGATGGCTTTGGTTATGACCCCATATTCAGACCTTTAGGTTTTAAACAGACATTTGCAGAGATGAGTTTGGCAGAAAAGGGAAAGATATCTCACAGAGGACTAGCGGTTCAGAAATTAATTAACTTTTTAAAACAATTAAGATAGATTGGTCTTCACCTAAACAGATAAGATTGCCACTCTCGAATAACTTCCTTACTAATATCAATTAAGGATAGTCTATCAATCAAAATGGTGGTAACATGATTTTTGTGAATTGTTTTTAAAATAATGTTGTCTGTACATCATCATCAGATTCTTCATTTTCTTCTTCGATAACCTCTGCGTTATTCTCAATAATTTCTTCATCAATCAATTCTACCTCATTTACTTCAGGAGCTTCATAGGGTAATGGATCTAATAGATTTATATCTTTTATCTTATCCGTAGAAAACTGATTTCCAAGTGCTTTAATTCCTTTTATTGCAATGAATTCTTCAAAATTTAAAATTTCATTTTCCAGACTTCTTTTTGAATAAATGATCTCTGCCATCGGACGATAATCTAAAGCAATAATCTGTAATTTTGAGTTAGGATGATCTGTGATAAATTTCTCTTCTCTATCAGGATGTTCGATCATAAATCGTTTTACATAATAACGCTCTCTTTCGCCATCAAAATAAACAACAGAAATAGGTTTATTAGGCTGCCATTTTTCCAAAAGAATCATATTGTTATCAAAATGAGAATTTAGATTTGGAATGATGGTTTTTACAATACCTTTTTGACTAATAATCAATAATCTGTCATCAGCTGTAAATTCACCAATCAGGTCACCTCTGTCATCAACATTCAATCTTTGAACGGTTTCATCAAACCATATTTTTCTTGGCTTTAAGGTAGAAATTCCCTTTTCTTTTAGTTCAATTTTTCTGATAGAGAATTTTGTAACGGTATTTCCCCGGCTAGCTCTTCCTTTTATAGCTAGCTCTGCAAAATCAATATCCCATTTTAATTTTTTAATGTTTCCAACTGATCGTAAGTTTATTGTAACAACTTCGGCTTCTCCATTAGGGTTTGCGGTAAAATATAGAACCTTTGAGTTTTTGTTTCCGATTGTAAGGTCGTACTCTTTATCTCTTGTGACTGAAGTAACCGAAAATCTTTTCATAAAAGTAGTACCACTTTTACTGTCTTTATAGATCATATTGTAGACAGTACGCTTATCTTTCTTTTTAAAAACTGCTACATGAATAATATTTTTACCAACAAATGTTTTACTATCTACCTTGCTTACAATCATTTTACCATCGTTTTTAAAAACGATAACATCATCAATATCAGAGCAATCTCCAACAAATTCATCTTTTCTCAATGAAGTTCCAATAAATCCTTCTACACGGTTTACATATAATTTAGCATTGCGCATTACTACTTTTGTTGCAATGATATCTTCAAAAATCCTAATTTCTGTTTTTCTTTCTTTTCCTTTGCCGTATTTGAGTTTTAAATTTTTAAAATAATCAATTGTAAAATCAATAATATGCTCTAAATGATCTTTGACCTGAGCAATTTTTTCTTCAAGTCCTTCAATAAATTGTTTTGCCTTATCAATATCAAATTTTGATATTTTTTTAATTCTAATTTCCGTAAGGCGAATGATATCTTCTTTGGTTACAGCTCTTTTTAAATGTTTGATAAAAGGTTGTAAACCTTTATCTATTGCCACAATAACACCATTCCAGGTTTCTTCTTCTTCAATATCACGATAAATTCTATTCTCTATAAATATTCTTTCCAAAGAAGAAAAATGCCACTGTTCTTCTAACTCATTCAATTGAATTTCAAGTTCAGCCTTTAGCAGATCAACTGTATGATTGGTTGAATATATTAAAGCATCAGAAACACCTATAAATACAGGTTTATTCTCTTGAATGATACAGCATAAAGGAGAAATAGACATTTCGCAATTGGTAAAAGCATACAGAGCATCAATTGTCTTGTCGGGTGATATACCGCTAGGAATATGAATTAAAATTTCAACATTCTTTGCTGTATTATCTTCAATTTTTTTGATCTTAATTTTTCCTTTATCGTTTGCTTTTAAGATAGAATCAATCAGTGAAGTAGTGGTAGAGCTAAAGGGAATTTCATTTATAACAAGTGTAGATTTATCTTTTTGATGAATTTTGGCACGAACTCTAACTTTTCCACCACGCTTGCCATCATTGTAATTGGTTACATCAGCAATTCCACCTGTTAAAAAATCAGGGACTATTTTAAATGATTTTCCTTTTAAAATTTGGATAGAAGCATCAATTAATTCGTTAAAATTATGAGGTAAAATTTTTGTAGATAAACCAACTGCTATACCTTCGGCTCCTTGTGCTAAAAGCAAAGGAAATTTTACAGGGAGATCAACTGGCTCTTTTCTTCTACCATCATAAGATGCCTGCCATTCAGTAGTTTTTGGATTAAATACAACAGATATAGCAAATTTTGATAATCTGGCTTCTATATATCTAGAGGCTGCTGCTCTGTCACCGGTTAATATATTTCCCCAGTTTCCCTGCATGTCAATAAGCAATTCTTTTTGCCCTAATTGAACCATCGCATCTGCAATACTTGCATCTCCGTGTGGATGATATTGCATGGTATGACCAACCAAATTTGCAACTTTATTGTAACGACCATCATCTAAATCTTTCATAGACTGCATGATACGTCTTTGAACAGGTTTAAATCCATCATCAATTGCTGGTACTGCTCTTTCTAAAATAACATAGGATGCATAATCTAAAAACCACTCTTTATACATACCTGACACTTTGGTTATCGTATCGGTATTTTGATTTTTATCTTGTTCTATATTTTCGTTTTCTTCTTCCATCCTTAATTTCTTTCCAATTTGAAAGAGTTTAATATTTTGAGATAAATTTTAATTTTCTTCTAACAGATC
>JADGEA010000076.1 GCA_016744615.1 Flavobacteriaceae bacterium | reverse complement strand
TCAAAACCTGTAAAAGATTTTTTTGATGGTTTTAATGAGGTAATCTTAAAAATGATCGATCTGATCATGCTTGCCGCTCCTTATGGCGTTTTGGCATTGTTGGCAGCTTTAGTAGTAGAGTCGCCAAGTACCGATCTTTTTAAAGCTTTAGGATGGTATGCAATGACAGTTATTATAGGCTTATTATTGATGATTGGATTTTATATGTCACTGGTGTTTATCTTTACAGGTAAAAAACCAAACGTATTTCTCAAAGGTATTTCTCCTGCTCAGTTATTAGCTTTTTCTACGAGTTCAAGTGCAGCAACTTTACCTGTTACCATGGAAAGAGTTCATGAGCATTTAGGTGTTGACGAAGAGGTTTCTAGTTTTGTATTACCAATTGGAGCAACTATCAATATGGATGGTACAAGTTTGTATCAGGCGGTGGCTGCAGTATTTATAGCACAAGCTTTTGGTATGGATTTGTCTTTTGGTGTACAGTTAGGCATTGTGGCAACTGCCACTTTAGCGAGTATTGGATCTGCTGCCGTACCGGGAGCAGGAATGGTAATGCTGGTTATCGTATTGGCTCAGGCAGGAATTCCGGAAGCGGGTCTGGCTTTGATATTTGCAATTGACCGTCCGTTAGATATGTGTAGAACCGTAGTAAATGTTACAGGTGATGCAACGGTTTCAATGCTGATTGCTAAATCAGAAGGAAAGCTTAGTGATCCGCATGTAAAGAACTGGGATGATAATTATGAACATTAAAGCACCATTCCCTTGCAAAAGAGAATCTTAAGAAATAATCAAATGATTCTGACTTTCGTGGGAATGACATCATTTTCAAGGGAATGGCACTTTTATTAAATTCTTCCTTTCGGGAATGATTTAGTATGAAATTACCATCTGATAACAACACTTCCCCAGGTAAAACCACTTCCAAAAGCAGCCAGTACAATCAGATCATTATCCTTAATTTTGCCTTTTTCCCAGGCTTCTGTTAAAGCAATAATGATTGATGCAGCAGTAGTATTTCCATACTGCATAATATTGTTGTAAACCTGATCATCTCTAAGTTTAAATTTGTGTTGTACAAATTGTGAAATTCGCAAATTTGCCTGATGAGGTATAAATAAGTCTAAATCACTAACATTTAAATTATTAGCTGTTAAGCCTTCCGTAATGGCTTCGCTAAAACGAACTACAGCATGCTTAAACACAAATGTTCCGTCCATGTAAGGAAAATATGAAATATCTTCCTCTTTTGTTGCAAGGATTTCAGGTACCCATTTTTTTATACTAGGTGATTGAACAATCAGTTTATCAGCATGTTTTCCTTCACTATGTAAATGAGTTGATAGAATTCCTTTTGTATTGTCTTCTGTTCTGGAAAGTACACAGGCACCTGCACCATCACCAAATATAACGGATACACCTCTTCCTCGAGTAGTTTTATCTAATCCATTAGAATGATATTCAGATCCTATTACTAAGACATTTTTATACATACCGGTTTTAATAAACTGATCTGCAGTTGATAAAGCATAAACAAAACCAGAACATTGATTTCTTATATCAATTGCTCCAACTGTTCGCATTTCTAACATATCTTGAATTTGTACTCCGCATCCTGGAAAATAAAAATCAGGACTTAAAGTTGCAAAAACAATAAAATCGATGTCATCTTTGGTGAGGTTAGCTCTTTCTATTGCTATTTTTGCAGCTTTTGCACCCATGGTGGCGGAAGTGTCATCACTTCCTTCCGGAATCCAGTGACGTTCTTTTATGCCGGTTCTTTCCTGGATCCATTCATCGTTGGTATCCATTATTTTTGATAGGTCAGCATTAGTTACTACATTTTCAGGCACATAAAATCCCAGACCTGTTATTTTTGAATTATACATATAATATGATTTATTTTTTAACTCTAAAAAAATTGAATATCAAAAATAGTGAATTTAATTTATTATGCGTTGAATAATACTTTTTTAATTGAGAACCTTCTATAGGCAATAATAATAATAAGCAATTGAAAAAATATTTATGAATATTTAACCATATTGGTTGAAGAAATTAAAAAAATGAATAATTATTTGATAATTTCAACAAAAATCACAAACTTTGTAATTCTGTAAAATGTATGGGTTGCAGTTTAATACAATTGCTAAATTTAAGATTCAAAAGAATAGAAAATAATTAATAAAAATTTAAAATTATGAAAATAAATAGATATCAGGATATTTCTGAGGTTGAAAAGGAAGCTAAAAAAGATTATATCGACAGGCATTCAGCGTTTGTTTATTGTGACAATTCTGCTAAAAAAGGAGAAAAGGTTAAAGTAAAAGTTCAGGTAGGTGATGAATATTTACATCCGGATGATTTTGACCATTATATTGCATGGGTACAATTATGGAATGGTGAAAATATGTTGGCTGAGTCAACATTTACAGCAGGTGCTTTAGGTGGTGCTCCTAGTCAGTTGGAAGTTGATTTTCATATCGTTCCAACAAGAAAGATGAAATTAACTGCCATGGCATTTTGTACAAAACACGGTTTATGGCAAAGTGATGAAGTAGTAGTAGAGGTTTCTTAACCCGGAGAGTTTATAAAATTAAAAAACCATATTTCGCTAGAAATATGGTTTTTTTTATCAAGCTTAGAACTTATTCTTATTGAATTATTGAAACTACATCATTGTGTTCGTTAAAGTCATTTGCTATTTTTTCATCTGCAGCAACATCATTTGCCCAGTTTTCCCCGTCCATTAAATACCTAAATTGATATTCTTTTCCTACATCTAGGTTGATTGTTTGTGTAAAGTCACCTGATTTAAGAGCTTTCATTGGAGCTGCTTTTTCATTCCAGTTGTTAAAATCTCCAAGGATCTGAATTTTTTTTGCACCATTTGCTTCTTCTATACTTACTTTAAATGAAACTTTACAAACTGGTTTCGATTTTAAATACTGTTTTTTAATACTCATAATTAATTATGTTAATTGTTGTTTTTCTAAAATAAGCGGCAAAAATACATAACTTATTGAGAAATAGAAGGTAATTATTTTAATAATTATTAAAATGAGAGGTAGATTTAACTTTGAGTTAACATTAGAACCTTTTTTACTCATTAATTCTGTGGATATTTATTTAAAACATATGTCATCTTGTCATAAATTGTTATTTGGTATTTATTTTGATTAAGAGAACTTGAATTTTAATACTAAAAGAACAAAATAATATAATTATGGCAAAAGGAAAAATTAATGTTGCGGTAGATAATATATTTCCGCTAATCAAGAAGTTTTTGTACTCAGATCACGAAATATTTTTACGTGAATTGATATCTAATGCAACGGATGCAACTTTAAAATTAAAGCACCTTTCCTCTATAGGTGAATTTAAAGGGGGTTTGGATGATGCTAAATTAGAAGTAAAGATTGATAAAGAAGGTAAGAAGCTTCACATTATTGATCAGGGAATAGGAATGACCAAAGATGAGGTAAAGAAGTATATCAATGATATCGCTTTTTCTGGTGCAGAAGAATTTTTGGATAAATTTAAAGATGAAAAAAATGATTCAGGAATTATTGGACATTTTGGTTTAGGATTCTATTCTTCTTTTATGGTTTCAAAAGAGGTTGAAATAATCACTAAATCTTATTTAGAGGATGAAGATGCAGCACATTGGATTTGTGATGGTTCACCGGAATATATCTTAAAAAAAGCAGACAGAAAAGATAGAGGAACGGAGATTATCTTGCATATTGATGATGATTCTTTAGAATTTTTAGAAGAAAGTAAAATCAGCGAATTATTGGCAAAATATAATAAGTTCATGCCAATTCCGATCAAATTTGGCACCAAGGAAATTGCTGATCCAAAACACGAGCCAAAAACTACCAAAGATAAAGATGGTAAAGAAATAACGGAAGATCAAAAAATGATTACCGTTGATAATATCATAAATAATCCAAATCCTGCATGGACAAAACAACCAAGTGAGTTAAAAGATGAAGATTATAAATCTTTTTATCATGAGTTGTATCCAATGCAATTTGAAGAGTCTTTGTTTCATATCCATTTGAATGTAGATTATCCGTTTAATTTGACAGGTATTTTATATTTTCCAAAATTGACAACAAATTTAGATGCTCAAAAGGATAGAATACAATTATATCAAAATCAAGTGTTTGTAACGGATAATGTAGAAGGGATTGTGCCTGATTTCTTACAGATGTTGAGAGGAGTAATTGATTCTCCGGATATACCATTGAATGTATCAAGAAGTTATTTACAGGCAGATGGAGCTGTTAAGAAAATTGCATCATATATTTCTAAAAAAGTAGGTGATAAGCTAAGTTCTTTATTTAAAAATGACAGAGAAGGGTTTGAGAAAAAATGGAATGATATCAAGATCGTAATAGAATACGGAATGTTATCTGAGCCAAAATTCTTTGATAAGGCGCAAAAATTTGCTTTGTATCCTACAATGAAAAATGAGTTCTTAACTTTTGATGAGTTAAAGGAAAAGATCAAACCTGCGCAAACAGATAAAGATGGTAATTTGATTGTACTTTATGCATCTAACGCAGAAGAACAACACAGTTTCATTGAAGAAGCTGAGGCTAAAGGTTATGAAGTATTGTTATTAGATTCTCCAATTGTATCACATTTGATCCAGAAATTAGAGGGAGAGAATTCAGAATTGTCGGATAAAAATCAACCTGTAAAATTTGCGCGTGTTGATTCAGATTCTATTGACAAATTGATTCCTAAAGGTGATGATCCGGTTTCAAAATTAGATGAAAAAGATAAGGAAAGATTAAAAGGTATCATAGAAGAAATTGTTCCTAAAGAAAAATATACAGTTCAGTTGGAAGCAATGGATTCCAAATCAAACCCGTTTATCATTACGCAACCTGAGTTTATGCGAAGAATGAAAGAAATGCAGCAAACCGGTGGTGGAGGTATGATGGGAATGGGGAATTTCCCTGACATGTATAACCTGGTGGTAAATACCAATAGTGATCTTATGCAAAAGATCTTAAAAGCGAAGGCAAAAAGGACTGAATATGTAAATCAGGCTTTGGATTTGGCAAGGTTATCTCAAAACCTATTACAAGGCAAAGAAATGACTGATTTTATCAAACGAAGTTATGATTTGATGAAGGGCTAATTCTATTAAAGATTTAATATTTTTAAATTAAACGATAAGTTTAATGAATGAAAATCCTCGGTATTTACCGGGGATTTTTGCTTTAAAGATAGTTGAGTTTAAAAAATAATGAGTTGCTATTTTATATCTAAATAATTTTATTTCAATAGTATATATAAATTTTAAAGCTCCATTATCTTAGGTGTAGATATTAGTAAAACTATCAGTCATCAGTAGTTATAAACATAAAAAACCCTCTTTATTATAGAGGGTTTTTTGTGTTTATACTCAAATGATTTCTCATTTGTTTGTGTTTTATTCTATAGGGAAATCAAAATAGGTATCCGGAAAAGGTTCGTTTTTTAAGGTAAAATGCCACCATTCTTTTTCATAAGATTTAAACCCGTGTTTTTCCATACGTCTTTTTAGTAATAATCGTAAAGCTCGCTGATTTTTTGTGATATTTGGGTATTCGGTATGTGATCTTTCATCAAAAAGATCATATGGACTACCCATGTTCAGTATATGTTTGGATTTAAGTGAAACAATGGTGAGATCAACTGTGCTACCACGGCTGTGTCCTGATTTTTTAGAAATATAACCTAATTTGAATAGTTCTTTTTTGTCAATATTTGGATAAAAATCTTCCTTCATTAAAGTATCAGCTATGTCATCACTCCAACGAATAAAATGATCAGTTGCCTTTTGAGGACGATAAGCATCGTATATCAATAAACCAAAACCAATTCTTTCTAGTTCATCCTGTACTTTTTTAAGTGCATTCGCAGCTTCTATGGTCAAAAGAATTTTTGGTTCATTATAACCATCTATAGGTTTTCCAACAAAATTGTTTGATCCATAGTATCTTAGATCTGATCTCAATTTAGGAATCAGTTCCTTTAAATAAACAAAATTCTTGTTAGGAGGTATCTCATCTATCTTTTGATTTGTAAAAGATAAGAGGATAAAAAATGAAAAAACCAATAAAGTTTTTATAATACTATTCAATTTCATGGTGCAATTGTTATTATCTGCAAGACTTAAAACGATAAAAGATCGTAATTATTACTTTTAAATCAAAAATAATTCTAAATAATTGATGATATTATTATTAGCTTTTAGAACCCAAATAGAATTTTAAATAAAAATTTCTTAAAACCAACTATCCTCAAGGTAGAACCATTGAGGTATTTCGCTGGTTTCACACCCAATCAAGTTGGGCACATGTTTTGATCTGAAGATCAAAAGATCCTCTTTTAGGGGGTGACACTTCGACTTTACTCAGTGCAGGCTATTTTATCGGATACCCCGACCCACAGGGTCGAGGAATTCTTTTTGATTAACTTATCCAATATATGCTTCAATAAGAATGTAGATATCTTATAATTAATAATTTAGAAGCAATAGATGAAAGAGATATGGTCAAATTTTAAAAACTAACCATATATATCATTTAAAATCTTTGCTAGTCTGATTCCGGCCTTTTGTAATTGTGAGCGTACTGTGGAAAAGTGATCATAGGCATATCGATATCCTAATTTTTCACCAACTTGAGCTGAGCTATAGGTTTTTATTGCTAGTTTTTGAGTTTCGTAAGTCCAGTCTAAAACAGACCCTTGCATAATCTGACTAACTTGATGTTTGTTTAATTTATCAGCATTTTTGGCTAATTCTGTATAGCTCATGTTAAAATGTTCGATCATGTCAGAATCCCATATACGATGTAGATTGGTGCCTCTGTTAAACCATCTAACCTGAATATCATTACCGCCTTTGTCTTCACCTCTTCCAACATGTAAAGGCTGGTGTAGATCTCCAATTAAGTGCACCAAAAGTTTTAAATAAAAGACCTGATCTTCTCTATTTGAGTTTTTATTCTTTAAGACTTTGATACAGTAATCTATTCCGGTTACAACATCACCTTTCGGATTTTTATCTGAATTTTCATATTTTGTATTAAAAGGGAAGTTAACATAGTGCCAGCTGTAAAATTTGTTGTACTTACTATCAGATTTGATATCATCACCGAAAGTGGAAATTAAAGCAAGACTTTGTCCCTGTAGTAGGTTGTTGATTTGCTTTTTAGTTTTTTTTGTAAGATAGTTTTCGGCAATTACACCCATTGTTCTGTGTCCTGTTGGTCCCCAATCGGGTTTAGATTTGGCGTTAATTTGTAGGGTAAAAAAAAGTATTATAAAGGTTAAAACAGCTTGCTTGATCATGTCTTTTATTTTGAAAAGCAAATGTATAAAAAAAGAGCTTAGCGAATCAAGCCAAGCTCTTTTATTGTGATAATTATCACAGTGATTAAAATGTAGCCAGATACTAGATGCTAAATATTAATGATCATTCATTCGGAAATCAGGATATGCGCTCATTCCATGTTCATGAAGGTCTAGCCCCTCAATTTCTTCAATTTCTGAAACTCGTATTCCAATTGTCTTTTTCAACGTAAATAGTATCATAAATGAAGTTAGTACACAAAATGCTCCAACAGTTATCACTCCAATTGCTTGACTTCCTAATTGTTCAATCCCTGCTTTGGAACCAAATATACCTACAGCCATTGTTCCCCAAATACCACAAACCAAATGAACTGCTATTGCACCAACCGGATCGTCTAATCGAAGTTTGTCAAGTGCCATTACGGCTAACACAATAAGAACTCCTGCAACCAAACCAATCCAAATAGCATCTGTAGCACTCATAAGATCTGCTCCGGCAGTAATGCTAACCAAACCTGCTAAAATACCATTCAATACCATAGTGATATCATAGGATTTAAAAAATGCATATGAAGTAAAAAATGCACTCATGGCACCAGCTGCTGCTGCTAAACAGGTTGTAACCAAGACAAGTGAAACAGAACCTGCATCTGCACTTAGCACAGATCCTCCGTTAAATCCAAACCATCCAAACCAAAGTAAAAATACCCCTATAAATGCAAGAGGTATATTGTGACCCTCAATTGCTTTTGACACGCCGTTGTATTTTCCTATTCTTGGTCCTAGTAGTTTTACAGCAACCAAAGCTGCCCAACCTCCTACAGAATGGACAAGAGTTGATCCAGCAAAATCATAAAAACCTAATGTATCTAAAAATCCACCTCCCCATTTCCACATGCCGGTTATTGGGTAAACCAAGCCAACATATAATACAGAAAATATTAAAAATGAATTGAGTTTAATTCTTTCAGCAACTGCACCAGAAACAATAGTGGCTGCCGTTGCAGCAAACATTGCCTGAAATAAGAAATCGGTCCAGTAAGTATATCCTTCACTGTATTCAGGGGTTAATCCATTTTCGGGTAAGCTAATACCAAATCCGGCAAAACCAAAAACGTCTCCGGCAAATTCTGCTCCGGGATACATAAGGTTAAAGCCTAATAAAGTATAAGTGAGTAGTCCTATTGATACAATCATCACGTTTTTAAACATGATATTGATCGTGTTTTTTGATCGTGTTAATCCGGCTTCTAAAGTTCCAAAGCCAAGGTGCATGATAAATACCAAAAATATGGATACCATCATCCAAACATTATTTATAGTAAACATTTCCATAATTGAATTGAGTTTTTAGTTTATTTTAGAGTCTCCCCACCATTTTCTGCTGTTCTTATTCTATATGCATCCTCAATTTCGAATACAAATATTTTACCATCTCCTATATCACCAGTTTTGGCAGATTCTAAGATTGCATCAATGGTTGGTTGTGCAAAATCATCATTTACAACTATAGATAGAAATCTGCGTTGGATATCACTTGTGCTAAATGCAACTCCACGGTAAACATGACCTTGTTTTTCATGACCTATACCGGTGACATCCCAGTAAGTGAAGAAGTTTACACCTATATTATGTAGTGCTTTTTTTACTTCAGAATATTTTGATTTTCTGATGATTGCTTCAATTTTTTTCATAATTTTATTTTTAAATTAGTTAAATGGTAAATCCGAAAGTGATAAATATATTTTCTGAATCTGGATTAAAAATAAGTGCAGCATCAACTGGCAGAATCCATTTTTCTGTTATTTGAATTGATTTTGAAACGCCAATACCTAAATTGATAACTCCAGATCCTTCTGTTTGGTAATATCCTCCTTTGTCTCCAAATACAGCTCCGGCAAAAAGCCTGAGGTCAACAAAACCTGCATTTATAGGGTAGCTTGCTTCAACATATGTCGAAAATGACTGATCTCCATTTTCTGTTTTATCAGCTCCAACTATATTCGTGGCAACAGAAACACCAAGTGGAAATTTTTCAAAACCCGAAAAGGATGCCATAATTTCTAGAACATGACCCTGATGAAAATAGTCATTATCAGGAAGTCGATCATTTGGAAAAAAGTAATCGGTTACTGTGAAGGATAAAAAATCAAGAGGAGAAATGGTTACATAAAGGTCTGCTTCTTGCCCTAATTGATCACTTCCAACGGAATAAGCACCCCATGCGCCTATAGTAAATATTCCTGTTGAATATGATATGCTTGGTTGTATGCTAGCACTGTTTCCTCCTAAATTAATTCCCCTCCATATATATCGAGACTGAAAACTTGCTCCAAGATCCCAATTAGAGGTTTTTTTTTCATCAGTTTCCTCTTCCTGAGCATATCCTGTAAAGGTGAAAAGTAAGCAGCTGAGTATTAAAAAGTGTTTTAATCTGATCTTTGATTTTAGTAGCGTATTCATAAATTGATCTTTTTCTTTTAGTAGAGTTAATAATTCATTGATTTATTTAAGTGATTAATCGGTGTAAAAATAAATATATTTTACTTACCCTCAAATAAAATAGGGTTAAAATACTAAAAAATACACAAATACAATATTAAACCCATATAAAATTAGGGTATGATAATAAATAAATATGATTTTATTGATTTGTTAATCAAAAAATAGAGGGTTGATGATATTATTTGGAAATATGAAATTAATATAATATATTTGTGATATCAAAATAATATCATTAAAATCAATTTTTTATGAAACAAGAGAAGATTATTACAGTATCAAGTGGTTATTTATTTTTACTTTTAGCTTTTATATTAATATTTGTTGGGTTGTTTGGTACAATTTCAATTAATAAAATATTTATTCTATTTTTAATAACCGGTGTATTTTTTATTCCAGGGTTCTTTTTGGTTAATCCTAATACATCAAAAGTTTTACTTTTATTTGGAAAATATGTAGGTACGGTAAAAGAGAATGGATTTTACTGGGCAAATCCATTCTATACAAAAAAAGGTATTTCACTTAGAGCTAGCAATTTTGATAGTGAGCGTGTAAAAGTAAATGATAAATTAGGTAACCCGATAATGATTAGTACTATATTGGTGTGGAAAGTAAAAGATACTTATAAGGCAGCATTTGATGTAGATAATTATGAAAATTTTGTAAGAGTACAGTCAGATGCAGCGGTTAGAAAACTAGCAAGTTTGTATCCGTATGATAATTTTGAAGATGATGGCCAGGAAGAAGAGATTACTTTGCGAGCAAGTTTGAACGAAGTAAGTTTGGCTTTGGAGCAGGAGCTGCAAAATAGATTGTCTATGGCAGGTATAGAAGTGTTGGAGGCAAGGATTGGTTACCTGGCTTATGCGCAAGAAATTGCAAGCGCTATGTTAAAACGTCAACAGGCTACAGCAATTATTGCTGCACGTCATAAAATTGTTGAAGGAGCAGTAAGTATGGTAGAAATGGCATTGGATAAATTGAATAAAAAAGGAATAGTGGAATTAGATGAGGAAAGAAAAGCGGCAATGGTGAGTAATTTAATGGTGATTCTTTGTTCTGATAAAGATGCTACACCAGTTGTTAATGCAGGAACTTTAAGCCATTAAATCATAAAAGAATGAAGGAGTATAAAATTATTGAAAAAATTTCCGGAAAAAAACTTCACATTTGGAGAATGTGATCAACCAGTATGCAAGAGAAATCTAGGAAGTCAAAAGTGCTGTAGGAGATGGTCATGGAAATATTTCAAAAGTCATATTAGAACGTGAAAATATAGATAGAACCTTTTTTTTGTAAAACTTCAAAAGGAATTATAGTATTATTGCAACTGAATATATTAAAGGTTTAAATAATAAAAAGTAATGAAAGAATATAAAATCATCAAACAAACAGGAACTGCCGTTAAATCTCAACAGGATTTTGAAGACCTTATCAATAGTTATGCAAAAATGGGGTGGAAATTAGTGAATCTGGTTACGCATAGGGGAATTTTAAAGGCGGCTATTGAGAGAAATAAAAAGGAGGAATAATTAAAGCATTAAATGAAAGTATTTAAAGAAACACAAAGGTTCAACCAATGGTGGTTGATTATACTTCTTACTGCTATTCTTATTTATGGTTTTGTTAAAGAATATCAGGATGCCGGAGATAATATGAATAACGAACAGTTAATATCTATGGTATTTAGTGGAGGTTTGTTTCTTATTGTATTTCTTTTAATTTTTTCGCTTAGGTTGAAAATAAAAATAGACGAAAACGGGATTTCCTATCAATTTAGCCCTATTCATTTAAAACCAAGAATTATTGAATGGTCTGAACTATCTAAATGCTATGTTCGTAAGGATTCACCCATTTCAGAAAAAGAGGAATGGCATATAATGTTAAAGGGGATAAGGGAATTCAATTGATATTTAAGGATAAGGGATAATTATTAGTATAAAATGGCAAAGAAAAAGGCATTTGCATTAAGGGTAAATGAAGATTTACTTAAGGCTGTGGAAAAATGGGCAGCAGATGAGTTTAGATCTACCAATGGGCAGTTGGAATGGATGTTAAATAAATGCCTTAAAGATGCTCATCGAATGCCAAATAAAGAAGAGAAATCTAAAGATGCTGATGATTAGAACGGGTTTTGATCTTCTACCCAGTCAAAACTATCTTTTAAGAATTTTGGAGATCTAAATCGGTATCCAACAAAAAGCACAAAACTACTTCTTTGTGTATTGAATTTGATGACCGAGTTGTCTTCCCGGGTCGTTGCGATTCCCTTAAGAGCTAATCCTCCAAAAAACGATCTAGAATTATAACCTAAACCTATAAGTGAGTTGATATTGAAAACAAATTCATTATTATTGGTTTTAACCAATCCTTCTTCAGTCGTGGTTTGAAGTTTGTTAAATTCGATTCCTAGACCGGGAGATAGTCCTAAACTTGAATACCATTTTTTATTGATCACAAAGGTGTAAAAATAGCTGGCATTCAAAACTACTCCTGATATTTTTAAATCTTGCGGACTTGTTTTATCGGATAAAGTAAAATGAGTAAAGGTAAAACTTGGAATAAAACTACCTGCACTTTTTCTTTGAATTTCATATTGGTTGTAAATGGCTTTGAATGAAAAATCATTATTGAATTTATAACTGGTAGTAGCTGTAAATGTTTTGGTTCCTAAATGTGGCACTATTGTTATATCATCATTTATTAAATTTACAGGTTGGCTATTGTCTTTATAATCATCAATATAATACCCTTTGGTAGAATTGTATTCAAATGTTTGCATCCAGTTTTTGATAAATATGGATAGATTTAATTTGAATATTTTCGTATTTCCTCTAAGACCTGAATCATGACTTTCTAAAAACTTAGGTGAGTATCCAACTCGTAGGGTTAGGAATTGATAATTTGCTGAAATAGAAGTTCTTAATCCAGTATTTGGCTTTACCGTATAACTTATAATTTCATTGTCAAATCGAAAAAATTGCACATCATTATCTAGTTCAAATTTGATATTCAATTTGTCTCGCATTGTTTCTATATAGCCGAAATCATAATTTTCTATAGAGTCTTGAGCTAAAGAATAGAGAGATAAAAAAATAATAAACAGTGGAAATTTTTTAAACATTGTTTAAGAATATTTTATTATTAATTTATCTATAATCATATGTTTTATTTTGCGAAAATAATGCTTTTATTTTTTATCTTTGGCAAGGTTTATTTTAAAAATATAAAAAATAATTTATCTCTGATAGTCTTACTATATTATTGCACATGTTTTTAGTTAGTTCATAAGTTAAATCACCACCAGAATTTTTAGGTTATAAATTATTTTAATCATGCAGTTTATGAAAGTTCAAATGTAAAGTTTGAAAAATACAGAGAATCTTATAAAAACAGACGTTTTTTTAGAAGTTTTTGGAAAAAAGGAAAATTGCTGTTTAGTAGTGCAGTTCTTTTGATAGGACAATAAATGGAATTTAAAAAATAAAAATATATATGAAAACATTATTAATAATGGCTGCTGGAAATGGTAGTAGATACGGAGCATTAAAACAGTTTGATAATCTTGGACCTGAAAAAGAATTTCTTTTTGAATATAGTGTTTTTGATGCAATTGAAAGTGGTTTTGATCATATTGTGGTAATTACAAAAAGAGAATTTGTTACTGAAATCAGTAGCTATTTACAAAAAAGACTTCCAAAAAACATCAAGATAGATGTGATTGAGCAAGTGTTGGAAGATTTACCGGTAGGAATAGACCAAAAATTTGACAGACTTAAACCTTGGGGAACAGCACATGCAGTTTGGTCAGCCAGAAATCATATAAAAAATGGTTTTGCCGTCTTGAATGCAGATGATTTTTATGGAAAAGGAGCATTTGAAAAAGCAGCAGAATTTCTTCAAAACAATAAATCTGATGATCAGTATGGTTTGGTTTCTTATTATTTAAACGATACATTATCAGATCATGGAACAGTTTCAAGAGGAATTTGTGAGGCAGAAAATGATCAATTATTAAAAATTAGCGAGTTACTTGAAATTGGTAAAAATAAAGATGATTCTATCATTGATTTCAATACCAATACAAATTTAACAGGAGAAGAATCTACTTCTATGAATTTTTGGATTTGCTATCCTTCCTTCTTTAATGAAATTGAAAAACAGTTTACGGCATTTTTAAAAGATGAGCAATTAGTTGCAAAAGGAGAATTATATATTCCGTTGGCAATTCAAAAAATGATCGAAAGCAATTTAATTCAGGTGAAACTTACGGCAGCCAATTCTACATGGTTTGGAGTGACCCATGCAGCAGATAAGGAGATGGCTTTAAAATTATTGCAACAAATGACAGATGATAAACAATATCCAACACCACTATGGAAGATTTAGCAAAATTATTGAAAGAATTTCAAATTCCTGAAAAGGAATACAGCTTTGAAATTATATCTAACGGATTGATCAATGATACTTATCTGGTAAAACAAGACGAAGAGCCAACCTATATTTTCCAGCGTATCAATATCAATGTATTTTCAAATTATAAGGTATTAATTCGCAATTTAGATCTGGTTTTACCCATTTTAAAAAGTGATAGCTATAGAGAGGTAGAACTATGTCAAACAAAAAAAGGAGATTCATTTTATTCATCCAATGAAGGTGAAATATGGAGATTGATGACATTTATCAAAGACAGTGTTGTTTATAATACCACTGATAATCCAAAAATAGCTTTTGAAGCAGGAAGGATCATAGCTCAGTTTCATAATTTAACTAAAGATTTTGATGTCAATCAATTGCAGGATACCTTGCCAAGGTTTCATGATATTCATTTAAGATATGATCAATTTAAAAATGCTTTAAAAAATGCAGATGTTGATAAAATTGAAACTGCAAAAAAAGCGATAGCTTTTGTTAAAGAAAATATTTCTTTTTTAACAGATATTGACCATTCTAAATTACCTTCAAGAGTATGTCATAATGATACAAAATTAAATAATATTCTTTTTTCAGAAGACAATAAGGCGCTGTGCCTTATTGATTTAGATACTATTATGAAAGGCGTTTTTATGTATGATTTTGGTGATGCGGTAAGAACTATAGTAAATGCAGCTCCGGAAGATGAAAAAGATCTGGATAAAATTAATTTCAATATGGAATTATTTGAAGCATTTATGGAAGGTTTGTCAACCGAAAAGAATTTATTGAATGAAGAAGAGAAAATAATGCTGCCAAGAGGAGCTGTATTATTGCCTTTTTTGCACGGAATAAGAGCATTAACAGATTATTTGGAGAATAATAAATATTATAAAGTTGCATATGAAACACAAAACTTGGATCGCAGTTATAGTTTGTTTCAATTTGCACAGCTTTCTATAGATAAGCAGGAAGCGATGCAACGTATAATTTTTGATAAATTAAACTAGCGTAATACTATTAACCAATGATCAAATTATTATAACTCAGTCAAAAAGGAAGAGGGAATAATTTTTGGTACATTAGCAAAAAAATAAATTCAAATGGAGAGTCAACCACCACTATTTACAAATGATACTATTGTTTTTGGACTGTTAATGCTTGCATTAGGGTTTATTTTTTATACGTCATCTATAAAAAAAGGATTTTGGTCTAAGTTTTATGGCATTGTTCCAGGCTTGTTTATGGCCTATATGTTACCTGCTTTATTTACAACATTGGGGTTAATAGCTCCTGATTGGACCACTACTAATGAGTCTGGTGAGATTGTTGAGCATTCTTCCAATTTGTATTTTATGTCAAGTCGATATTTACTTCCGGCGGCATTGGTTTTAATGACACTTAGTATAGATATAAGTGCAGTTTTTAATCTGGGATGGAAAGCTTTGGCTATGTTTTTTACGGGTACGATTGGTATTGTTATTGGAGGACCTATAGCTATATTGTTAATTTCAATGGTTTCGCCAGAAACAGTTGGGGGAGCAGGACCAGATGCTGTTTGGAGAGGTTTGGCAACTTTGGCTGGTAGCTGGATCGGGGGAGGAGCAAACCAAACTGCTATGCTTGAAATCTATGGATACAATCAAAAGCTTTACGGAGGAATGGTATTTGTTGATATTGTAATTGCAAATATTTGGATGGCCATTATTTTGATAGGAGTTGGTAAATCAAAGGCGATTGATAAATGGTTAAAAGCAGATACTTCTGCCATTGATGATCTTAAAGAGAAAGTATCTACTTATGCAAAAAAAGTGGAAAGAATACCTACGCTAACAGATTATATGATAATTGTAGCCATAGCATTTGGTACGGTTAGTTTTGCACATTTTGGAGCTGGTTATTTAAGTGCTTTTTTTACTGATTTTGTAAACGGAATAGAAAATCCAACCACAAGAAATATTTTCACTTTTTTAAGTTCTTCTTTCTTTTGGATGATTAGTCTCTCCACAATTATTGCTATTGCCTTATCATTTACCAAAGCTAAAAATTATGAAGGAGCCGGTGCAAGTAAAATAGGCTCCGTATTTATCTACATATTAGTCGCATCCATAGGAATGAAAATGGATCTTAGATTGATCTTTGATAATATTGGTTTAGTGGCCATTGGTGCGGTTTGGATGACAATTCATGCATTACTGTTAATTTTTGTAGCTAAGCTTATAAAAGCACCTTATTTTTTCTTGGCAATCGGTAGTCAGGCAAATGTAGGTGGAGCTGCCTCAGCACCTATTGTTGCTGCTGCGTTTCATCCTTCACTGGCAACAGTTGGAGTTTTGCTAGCTGTTTTTGGTTATGCCGTAGGAACTATTGCCGCAATAGGATGTACCATATTGATGCAAATGGTTGCAGTTTCTCCTTAATTGATTTTATGATTATAGTTTTATTAGTAATTTTCTAATATATTTGCGCCCTGTTAAAATAAATAATTAAAATGAGAAAAGTATTATTTTTTATTATAGGTCTGTTTTTGTTCTTTTCCTGTAGTAGTGAAAATGAAAACACCATGTTTGTAAAAGGAAACATAAAAGGACTAAAAAAAGGGACCTTGTATTTACAAAAGCAAGTAGATTCATTGGTTGTTTCGGTAGATTCTGTTAAGGTAAATGGTACCGATGAATTTATTTTGACCGATGAAATAACTTATCCTGAGATGTATTATCTTACTTTGGGAAAAGGGATCAATAAGATTGCTTTTTTTGGTGAAAAAGACACGGTTTATGTTTCTACCAGATTAGATAAATTTGTTTTAAAAGCAACTGTCAAAGGGTCTGAAAATCAAGAATTGTTAGATCAGTATTACAAAGTAAAAGGTAAATTCCATAACCAAAGTTTAGATATGATTAAGGAAGAGTTTAATGCGAGAAAGTCTGGAAATCAGGATTCTTTGGATTTGGTTACTAAAAAGATAAAAAATATATTAAAAAGAAGATATTTATATACTGTAAATTTTGCTGTTAACAATGCCGATCATGAAGTAGCACCTTATGTAGCTTTAACAGAATTGGTTGATGTAAATATCAAACTTTTAGATACTATAAATAATAGTTTATCACCAGATGTAAAAAAATCTAAATACGGTCTTCAATTGGATAAATTTATTGTTACGATCAAAGAAAACGAAAAGTAAATTTTATTCTCATTTCACGGGTTGACTACCTTTTTGATATTCATATTTTTTTTAATTCACCTTTGACTATATCCGCTACGGTTATTAATCACCGGGTGAATATTTGTATAACGGCTAGATTCACCCGGTGATTTAAACTTGGAGAAATCATTCATCCGATGTATTTATATGTTAACTCTTTAAATCAAATTTCATTAAGATATAAAAGTAGCACCAATGATTTTCGAAAAAGGATATTTGTATCACATCTTCAACCAAGGAAACAACAAACAAAATATTTTTTATAACCGAGGTAATTATCTGTTTTTTCTTAAAAAAGTAAATACATATATTTTACCTTACGCAGATGTACTTGCATGGTGCTTAATGCCAAATCATTTTCATTTGATGGTGCTGGTTAATGAAGTTTCTATACCAAATACTCAGGGCTTCACTTTGAGTGAAACCCTGAATAAAAATAAACCAAACTTTAGTGAGGGCTTGACTTCAAGTCAAACCTTCACTCCAAAAACTTTTAATGATTCTATCGGAATACTTCTACGTACATACACAAGAGCAGTTAACAAACAAAAAGGAATTTCAGGCTCATTATTCAGAAAAGAAACCAAAGCCGAATGTATCAATTGTTTTAAAAGTACTAAACCCTCATTTATCCAATCCAATATTTTAATAAATAATCATTTACCAAAAAAACAATATCCGCAAGTTTGTTTTGATTATATCCATCAAAATCCTGTAAAAGCAGGTTTGGTAAAAAATGCTGCTGATTGGGAATTTTCATCGGCAAAAGATTATGCAGAACTTAGAAATGGTAAGTTGGTTAATAAAAAAACAACTAAACAATATGTTGATTTTTAAAGTTTGTTAATCACTGGGTGAATATTACCGTTATGGATAGGTTCACCCGGTGAGTGGTTTTTCCAAGTCTTCCAACAATTCATCAGATGACTGATAACCGCAACGGAATTTAGTCATCAGTTTCTAAATTAACAAGTTAATATTACAATTGATATAACAAAAAGGGGTAACTTGTTGATATAAAACAAAGGACATCAAACCTTAATTCAT
>JADGEA010000075.1 GCA_016744615.1 Flavobacteriaceae bacterium | reverse complement strand
TATGAATCATTACGAAACTGTTTTCATTTTGAATCCCGTTTTATCTGATACTCAGGTAAAGGAAACAGTAAAGAAGTTTGAAGACTACTTGGTTTCTAAAGGTGCCGAAATGATTTACAAAGAAGATTGGGGCTTAAAAAAATTAGCCTATCCAATTCAAAAGAAAAAAACCGGATTTTATCACTTATTCGAATTCAAAGTAGCAGGAGAAATAATTACTCCCTACGAATTAGAATTTAGAAGAGATGATAGTATCATGCGTTATTTAACTGTAAGGTTAGATAAACATGCTGCTGCATGGGCGGAAAAGAGAAAAAATAGAGTTAAATCTAAAACCCATAAAAAATAATGGCTACATTAGAACAACAAGCAAAAGGTGGCAGTAAGGGAGAGATTAGATACCTTACTCCTTTAGAAATTGACACAAAAGTAAAAGTAAAATACTGTCGTTTTAAGAGAAACGGAATAAAGTATATTGACTATAAAGATCCTGATTTCTTAATGTATTTGGTAAACGAACAAGGTAAGATCTTACCTCGTAGATTAACTGGTACATCGTTAAAATATCAACGTAAAGTATCTCAAGCAATTAAAAGAGCGCGTCATTTGGCTTTAATGCCTTATGTAGGTGATATGTTAAAATAATTAATTAAGATTTAGATTATGGAACTTATATTAAAACAAGACGTAGCTAATTTAGGGTTTAAAGATGATGTTGTATCTGTAAAAAATGGATATGGTCGTAATTATTTAATTCCTCACGGATACGCAGTTTTGGCAACATCTTCTGCAAAGAAAGTTTTAGCTGAAACTTTGAAACAAAGAGCTTATAAAGAGCAAAGTATTGTTGATCAAGCAAATAAAGTTGCTGAAGCTATCAAAGCTTTGGAATTAAAAATTGCTGCAAAAGTTGGTGAAGGTGATAAATTATTCGGATCTATTAGCAATGCCAATATTTCTGAAGAACTTGGAAATGTTGGTCATGAGCTAGAAAAAAAGTTCATTACTATTGCTGGAGGCATAGTAAAACGCTTAGGAAAATACGATGCTAAAGTAAGATTACACAGAGATGTTATTGTTAATTTACCTTTTGAAGTTATCGCTGAGAAATAATAATTAACAAATAGTTAATAAAATATTTTCAAATTGAAAAGCCTGTCACAAATGTGACAGGCTTTTTTTTTACATTTGCGACTAACTCAATTTTTAAAATTAATTATTATGACAAAAAAATTATTTCTAACCTTATTCTTTACTTTTGTAATTACCTTGGTTGGTTTTTCTCAAGTTACAACTTCATCCATACGTGGTAATGTGTATGATGATTCAAATCAAGGACTACCTACCGCCAGTATAGTTGCTATCCATACCCCAACCGGCACAAAATACGGAAGCGCTACCAATTTTGATGGTGTGGTGAATTTACGAAATATGCGTGTTGGCGGACCTTACACCATTACGATTAGCCATGTAGGTTATAAAACTCAAGAGATCAAAGATATTTATTTGAATTTAGGCTCCTCATTTGATTTTAACATTGTAATGAAATCTGATAGCCAATCACTAGACGAAGTAGTAATTAAGGCTTCAAATGATGATACCTTTGGAAATGATCGTACAGGAGCTGAGACCAACATAGGGAAAAAAGCTATGGCAACCTTACCTACCATCTCTAGATCTGTTAGTGATTTTACACGTTTTGAACCTTCAGCAGGTGTTGATGGATCTTTTGGAGGAAGCAACAATTCTTTTAATAACTATTCTTTAGATGGATCTGTTTTTAGCAACCCCTTTGGATTAGACTCTCCTACTCCTGGAGGCCAAACAGGTTCTAATCCTATATCATTAGATGCAATTGAACAAATTTCTGTTTCCATTGCTCCTTATGATGTAACACAATCAGGTTTTACAGGTGCTTCTATAAATGCGGTAACCAAAAGTGGATCAAATGAATTTCACGGTACAGTGTACGGTTATTTTAGAAATGAGAGTATGACTGGTAGTAAAGTGAAGGGAGATGATGTTTTTAATGGTAATTTAGAACAAAAACAATACGGTTTTAGTATTGGTGGTCCAATTATCAAAAATAAATTATTTTTCTTTGCAAACTTTGAAAAGGATGATCGTACAGATCTTGGCTCACCTTGGACACCAAATAAAGGGACAGGAAATGCATCTGAATCCAGAGTTTCAGAAACGGATCTGATTGCTGTACAAAACTTTTTAGGAGGTTTAGGGTATGATACCGGTGCTTATGAAAACTATACACATGCAACTGAATCTACCAAAGGAATCATTAAATTAGACTGGAATATCAATGACAATAACCGTTTAGCAATCATCTATAACTTTTTAGATGCTTCTAAAGAAAAACCTGCACACCCTACTGCATTGGCCTTTAGAGGTCCAAGTGCAAATACTTTACAATTTGAAAATGCTGGTTATGAGATCAATAATGAATTAAACTCTATACTTTTTGAATTAAATTCAAATATTACCGATAAAATATCTAATAAATTACAAGTTGGCTATACTTCGTTTAATGATTTTAGAAATTCAATGTCAACTCCGGCACCAAGTTTTACCATATTAAAAGATGGTTCTCCTTATATAATTGCTGGTCATGAGCCATTTTCTATCAATAATAAATTAGAACAATCTGTTTTTCAATTCACCAATAACCTAACTTACTTTACAGGTAATCATGTTATTACACTTGGAATTTCTTTTGAAAAATTTAAATTTGGAAACTCCTTTAATCTAGGGTCTTATGGTGCAAGAGGTGTGTTTTTCCCAACTACAAATATTACAGATCCAGATACTGGGATTAGCGATATTAGAGTTTTCACAGAAGACCCATCAATTGCTGTGGATCTTCAAACTGCACAAGATTTACATGATGGGTATGTTGCTGCCGGACAAGGAAATACCGGAGGTTTCAACTGGTATAAATTAGATGTAGGTCAAATGTCCTTTTATTTACAGGATGAATGGTCGGCAACTGATGACCTTAAATTAACCTTTGGAGTACGATTTGATAAACCTTTATATTTTAATACTTCTGATTACGCTCAAGAGTTTATTGACACACAATGCTGCTATATGCCAAGCATTGAATATTACGATCCAAAAACAGGAGATCCTACCTTTTTTGATAGTACCAAAATGCCTACTGGAGAAATTTTGATTTCTCCTAGATTTGGATTTAACTGGGATGTGAAAGGTGATAACACTTTTCAGGTTCGTGGAGGATCAGGAATCTTTACAGGTAGATTTCCTTTTGTATGGTTAGGTAACCAAATTGGAGCTCCTAACTTCTTCTTTTATGAAGTTGTAGATCCTGACTTTAAATGGCCTTCTGTTTGGCGTTCAAATGTTGGAATAGATTATAAATTTGATAATGGATTAATTGTTACTTCAGATTTTAGTTACACAAAAGAGATTAATGCAGCCCATGTTCAAAACTGGGGACTAAAACCTCCAACAGCAACTTTAACAGGAGTTGATAACAGAGCTATTTACAGTAATGCTGATAAATCTACCGTACCATGGGGAGATCCAGCAAGTGCTTATGTTTTTACAAATTCTGATAAAGGAAGAACTATCAACTGGTCAGCTAAATTGAGTAAGAGTTTTCAAAATGATTTCTATTTTAGTGTTGCATACAATTATTTAAATGCACAAAATGTAAACTCTATTGAAGCTGAAATTACAGGTGATGCTTTTGTTGGAAACCCTACTTTAGGAAATGTAAATGATGATGTTTTAGCGTATTCAAAATATGGAAATGACCATAGATTTTTAGGAATTATTAGTAAAAAATGGTCTTACGGTAATGACAGATTCGCAACTACTATTTCCTCTTTTATGGAATACAGACAAGGAAGCAGATATAATTATACTTATGGTGGTGACATTAATAATGATGGTTCTGGTTTTAATGACTTGATCTACATCCCAACTAGTTCTGAGTTAAATCAAATGAATTTTGCAAATCCTGCAATGGCAACCGACTTTGATAATTTTATTGCTCAGGATGATTATTTAAGTGGTAGAAGAGGTAAATATGCTGAACGCTATGGAGCTACTTCCCCATGGGTAGGAAAAATTGATGTAAAAGTTTTACAAGATTTCAACTTCAATATCAAAGAAAAAACACAAACGGTTCAGTTAAGTATTGATATATTGAATTTTGGTAATATGTTGAACTCAGATTGGGGAGTTATCCAACAGCCTAATTCTATTCAACCCATTGGTGTTTCTGTTGATTCAAACACAAACACACCTACTTATTCATTTGATGGAAACCTTACTAAAACTTACGGTTATGACACAAGTTTGTTATCTAGATGGCAAATGCAAGTAGGTTTAAGATATATTTTCTAAGCTTGTTCCCGAGTAATCAGGAATTATTCCTAGAATTCCAATAATTATAAGGACGGAATTTCATTTTTTTGTATAGAACCGCTTTGAAAATCAAAGCGGTTTTTTTGTACATTTAAACCATTCTAAAATTCAATACCTTTTTAAATATGATCCAAGTACCCGAAATCCCCAACTTGATTTATTTTGCAATTCCTTTTTTTATTATAACTCTGATTATTGAATCCATTATTACTTCTAAAAGAAATATAAATACTTACACGCTAAAAGATACCTCAGCATCTATTTCCATGGGCTTGGGCAATGTATTTTTAGGGATTTTTGCAAAAATAATAGTACTCTCAGCTCTAACTTATCTGTATATGAATTTTAGATTATTCACAATACCTTTTGTTTGGTGGGCATGGATTTTGATATTCTTTGCAGAAGACTTTACTTATTACTGGTTCCACAGAATTAGTCATGAGAATCGTTTTTTTTGGGCTTCTCATGTCATTCACCATTCCTCACAAAAATATAATTTAAGTACTGCCTTGCGCCAAACCTGGACGGGTAGCTTTATTTCTTTTATATTTTGGTTACCTCTGCCCCTTTTGGGATTTCATCCTGTAATGATTCTTGCTCAAATGTCTATCAGTTTGATCTATCAATACTGGATACATACAGAACTTATAATTAAGATGCCCAAATGGTTTGAAAGCATATTCAATACACCATCACATCACAGAGTACACCACGCAACAAATCCACAATATTTAGATAGAAATCATGCCGGAATATTAATTATTTGGGATAAGATCTTTGGCACTTTTGAACCTGAAGTTGAAAAACCAATTTATGGATTAGTAAAAAATATCGACACTTTTAATCCGGTGAAAATTGCTTTTCAGGAATGGGTTCATCTTTTTAAAGATGCCTTTACAGAGAATATTTCCTTAACGGATAGATTCTTATATTTTCTTAAACCTCCAGGCTGGAAACCTAAGAACGCAGGCGTCTTATCCTCTGATCTCCGAAAAGAATGGGAAGAAAAGAAATATAAATTATGAATGATAAGTTATGGTTTTTGAATTTTACAAAAACCAACAACTAGCAACTAACCTAATAATTATCCACATCAACAATAAATCTAACCGACCTAAACTCACCAATCGATTGAAAAGAGTTTTTAATATTTTGAATGATTTGTTTAGATTGTTTGATCGATCTCTTTTTTGGTAATTTGATCAAGATAGTTTTGATATGTAAGTTCCTTATTCTGGAAACAGCAGGACTCACCGGTCCTAAAACATTTTCGTAAAAACTGTTTTTCAATGATTTTCCCAACCATTCGCTGGCATTATTTACTTTGGTGAAATCTTTATGCTTCAATGTAATTTTAACCAATCGGATTAAAGGCGGATAATTAAATGCATGTCGTTCATTGATCTGATCTTTATACATCTCATCGTAGGAATTGGTTGTTACCTGCTGTAATATCTGGTGATACGGATTAAATGTTTGAATGGCAACTTTTCCTCTTTTCTTGGCTCTTCCTGCCCTACCAGACACTTGAACCATTAATTGATAGCTACGTTCATGTGCCCTAAAATCAGGGAAATTGAGCAAATTATCAGCATTTAAAACCCCTACCAAAGTTACATTATTAAAATCAAGCCCTTTGGTTAGCATTTGTGTACCAACTAAAATATCTATTTCCTGTTCCTGAAAAGAAGTAATTATTTTTTGATAACCATATTTCCCACGTGTAGTATCTAAATCCATTCTACCAACTTTAGTTTCTGGAAATAAATTTTGCAATTCTATCTCAATTTGTTCCGTCCCAAATCCTTTTGTATCCAAAGTTGGATTTTCACATGCCGGACAGGTTTTTGGCAAACTTCTATGATATCCACAATAGTGACAACTCAATTCATTTCGGTATTTATGAAAAGTTAAACTTACGTCACAATTTGGACATTGCGGTGATACTCCACAAGTTGTACACTCAACAATTGGAGAATATCCTCTTCGATTTTGAAATAAAATAACCTGTTCTTTATTTTCTAAAGCTTCCTTAATCAAAGTTAAAAGTCGATCAGAAAAATGGCCAGTCATTCTCTTTTTTCGATGTTTTTCCTTAATATCTACCAATTCAATTTCTGGCAACAACACATTCCCAAATCGTCTGTCTAATTTTATATATCCATACTTATTTTGTTGTGCATTGTAAAAACTTTCTACGGATGGTGTAGCACTTCCTAAAAGTGTTTTTGCCTGATGAATTTTTGCCAGAACAACAGCTGCATCTCTTGCATGATATCGAGGTGAAGGATCAAATTGTTTAAATGAAGTTTCGTGTTCTTCATCAACAATGATCAACCCCAAATTACTAAAAGGTAACAATACCGACGATCTGGCTCCTAATATTATTTGTGCTTTACTTTTCTTTTCCAACAAATTATTCCACACCTCTACCCTTTCATTTATCGAATATTTTGAATGAAATACAGATATTTTATCTCCAAAAAAAACTTGTAACCTAGTAATAATTTGGGTTGTCAAAGCTATTTCGGGTAATAGGTACAACACCTGTTTACCTTCATCTAACACTTTTTGAATTAAGTGAGCATAAATTTCAGTTTTGCCACTGGAAGTAATGCCGTGAAACAGGTTAACATTATAGGATTCAAAAGATGTATTAATCAACGATAAGGCTTTATTTTGTTCCTCACTCAACTCTTTTAAAACATTGGTTTCTTTATCAAATAAGATCCTATCTGTTTGAATGGTATAAACTTCAAATACATTTTTTTCTGCCAAAGCATTGATAACAGCAGAAGATATATTAGAACTTTTCTGTAAATCCTTTAATTTGATTGGTTTTTGTGTTTGTGATTGTAAAGAAAAATAGTGTAGAATAACTTCCCTTTGCTTTTTAGCTCTTTTCAGATTATCTAACAAGCCAGATAAGTTTTCCTTATTGTCAAAAGCTTTATTCAATCGAATATATTTAACCAACTTTGGTTTATATTGTTGAAATATCTCCTCTTTAAGAACAATTACTCCTTTATCGATCAATTGATTGATAACCGAAAAAACTCCTTTTTTATTTAAAATTTTACTGATTTCATGAATCTTTAACACCGATTGATGTTGCAAAGCCTCGTATATCAAATACTCTTCATCATTTAAAATTTCTTCTTGTTGAAAGATTTCATTTTTAACTACCAAAGTTTCACTTTCCAAAAGAAATGCATTGGGAATTGCTGCTCTTAGAACATCTCCTAAAGAACACATATAGTAATCAGATATCCATTGCCAATGTTCTAATTGTCTTACTGTTACGATAGGTTTATCATCTAAAATCTGGTGAATTTCCTTTGCTTTATAAGCAGTAGGTTCTGTATGGTGAATCCTGTAAACCAATCCTGTAAAGATCTTGGTCTTCCCGAAAGGAACGGCAACACGCATACCAACTTGCAAGAATTTGGCTTCTGCTTCAGTTATTCGATAAGTAAATAACTTTTGAAGAGGAATGGGCAATATGATATCAATAAAAAAAATAATACAGAAATAATTTTGAAATGATTACTAAACAGATTGTAAAAATAGATGAAATAAAAAGAAACACTACTCATTTTTAGTCAATTTAATTACCACATCTGTTTAGATTTAATGTTTTTGAAGTAATATTTAATCTATGTTCTTCTATCTTTTTTTTTAGCTTTACTAATAATACCTATTTAACAACATAATGTCGCATATAAATCAATCTCTAAAATGAATTGGATTAAAGCAATAGCTTTCATTATTTTTTTGACAGTAGCCTCTTGTGGGAAAAATGATAAGGTACCACAAAATACAAATCTGGTAAAAAAATCGGTTGTTACATCTCCAAAATTTGAAAGATTAAAATATAATAATCCAGATCTTGTAGTAGATCTTGGTGTAGGACTTTGGGCATGGCCTTTACCAATGGATTATGATGGTGATGGAGATTATGACTTATTGGTTTCCTGTAAAGATGTGCCATATAATGGCATTTATTTCTTTGAAAATACCAGTGGAGAAGCATTTCCTGTATTTGAACCTCCTGTGAAAATTGCAGAACCAATAAAAAATATTCAGGTTTCTTTTGTTAATAAAGAACCCCGTTTTTTAGTTCCCGGACAAGAATTAACAGATTTTAAAAATGCTTTTATCAATAAACCTAAAGATCTTTTCCCAGGTGATACTTTTGATAATCTACATAAAAGAATTAGATTCAATCAATGGAAATATGTTGATTATGAAAATGATGGCGATCTGGATATTATTGTTGGAATTCAGGATGGAGAAGATTATGGATGGGATAATGCATTTGATAAAAATGGCGTTTGGACAAACGGACCTCTTCACGGTTTTATTTATTTGATTGAGAATGTAAATGGAATCTACAAGTTAAAAGGTAAAATTATGGCAGATGGAAAACCAATTGATGTTTATGGTGCACCTACCCCAAATTTTGATGACTATGATAATGATGGCGATCTGGACATTATTTGCGGAGAATTTATCGATAAATTTACCTGGTTTGAAAATATTGGCACAAGAGAAAAACCAAAATATGCCAAAGGAAAATATCTTGAGAACAAAACAGGAATCATTACTATGGATCTTGAAATGATTCTTCCGGTTTCATTAGATTGGGATAAAGATGGTAAAATTGACCTTATTATTGGTGATGAAGATGGTAGAGTTGCTTTTATGAAAAATACCGGAGAAATAAAAGATCATATGCCTGTTTTTGAGTCTCCCAAATATTTTCAGCAAAGAGCAGAATATGTAAAATTTGGTGCATTGGTTACTCCTTATAGCACTGATTGGGATGATGATGGTGATGAAGATTTGGTTTGTGGCAATTCAGCCGGTTATATTGGATTTATCGAGAACCTGGATGGTGGAGATACACCAAAGTGGGCTGCACCTAAATATTTAAAAGCAAATAATAAAATAATAAGAATACAGGCAGGTGAAAATGGCTCAATTCAGGGGCCCTGTGAATCTAAATGGGGATACACTACTTTAACAGTAGAAGACTGGAACAATGATGGTCTAAAGGACATCATTGTCAATTCTATTTGGGGAAAAGTTGTATGGTATGAAAATATCGGAACCAAAGGAAATCCGAAACTTGCCAAAGTACAATCCATTTATGTTCAATGGGAATCGGCAGCTCCTAAACCTATCTGGAACTGGTGGAACCCTGAATCAAAAACACTTGCAACGCAATGGCGCACTACTCCAACCGCGATAGATTGGAACAAAGATAATTTGATGGATCTGATTACTTTGGATCATGAGGGCTATTTGACTTATTTTGAGCGGTATAAAAGTGATGATAAATTATTTTTGAAACCAGGAAAAAGAATATTCTATTCAAATCCAGGATCTTACAACAGAAAGAATAAAGTAATTGACAGTGCTGCTGGTCCTTTAAGATTGAATACTGATGAAAATGGACACAGTGGAAGAAGAAAATTAGCTTTTGGTGACTGGGATAATGATGGAGATATTGATATTTTGGTAAACAGCATCAATGCTGCTCTTTTTAAAAATATAGGTCAGAAAAATGGTAAAGTCCAGATGAAATTGATCGGTGATCTTACTACTTTTAAATTGGCAGGACATACAACAAGCCCAACAATAGTAAATTGGGATCAATCTAAAAAACCAGATCTTTTATTAGGTGCAGAAGATGGTTGTTTTTACTATTGGAAAAATGACTGATAAATTTATCATTGAATAATTTTAACGAACTAATTATTACATAATTAAAACATGATGAGTACAAAAAATAATTTAAGCTTAAGTATCATTTTTTTATTTATAAATTCATTTCTGTTTTTATATGCACAAAAATTATATGAACCAAAAGAGCAATTATGGAAGCCCATGGAAGATGAGGTTTATTTGCAAGAACTTTCCTCAAAAATAAAAACAGATAATCCGGTTCAGGATATTGCCATATTGGGTGAAACATGTTTTATTCTGATTGATGGCACATTGAGTAACCTCCAAAATGGTAATTTACAAATAGTTAAAAATTCACCAAATAATATTAAAAGACTAATTGAAGTTCAAAATACGCTCTGGGTTCTTTCAAAAAATGGAATTTATCAATTTAAAAATAATCAATGGAAATTAATTGACAAGCAAGAATATGTTGATGTTTGTTTACACCAAGGCAAGATACATGCAGCAACAAAAGAGGCAATTTATAAATTTAAAAACGGACAATTTATCGATATCAAACCCAAAGAAGGATATAATTCAAGTGATATTACGATGCTAATGGAAGATGGCTCACAGATACATGCCAACCCTGTAAGAATTGGACCCATTAATAGATTACAATCTTATAACGAAACACTATATATTTTACAACCTGGAAAATTGGTATTACTCAATGGAAATATCGTAGATACCGATCATATTGATTGGGGTACTCTACCATCAAAAAATACAAAAGACCTATTGAGTTTTGGAAGTAAATTATTTATTAGTACTGATCGGGGGTTAGGGGTTTTAAAAGGTGCATCTCTTTTTAACTTAAAAGGAAAAGATGGATTACCTTATGAAAATACAACCTGTTTAACAAAAGGTTTTGATAAAGATATATGGATAGGAACTACAAAAGGTGTAATTAGAATGCTGGATAATGACTGGCATTATTTTGCTGCGGATCACTGGCTTCCCGGAGATAATGTAAATGGAATAGCCGTTGGAAATAATGTGGTTTATATTGCAACAGATAAAGGTATTGGCATCATAAATTATGAACCATATACACTTAGAAAAAAAGTTGATTTTTATGAAAAACACATGGAAGAATGGGGTCACAAACGCTTGGGACTTATACACACACTTTATAAAAAAAATGGGGACTGGATTAGAGAAATTAGTGATAATGATGGTGGTCATACAGCTCCTTATTTAGCCGCAATGAGTTTTAAATACGCTGTAACTGGAGATAAAAATGCAAGACAAGAAGCTGTTGAATCATTTAAAGCTATGTTGTGGCTAGAACAGATCACTCCGATTGACGGGTTTCCTGCAAGATCAATTTGGTCAGAATCTAGTGATGAAGATGAATTATCAAAACATGGTTCAGGCGGTCTACCGGCAAAATGGCATAAAGCTTCAAAAGGAGATTGGTATTGGAAAGGAGATACATCAAGCGATGAAATTATTGCTCATTTTTTTGCAGTTTCCATTTTTCATGATTTGGTAGCCAATAGAAAGGAAAAAGAAATGGCAAAAAATCATCTAGTAAAAATTGCAGCTTATATTGTGGATAATGATTTTGTTCTTATAGGAATGGATGGAAAACCAACTCGTTGGGGAAGATGGAATCCTGATTATTTATTAAGACCTTACGGCTATATGGATAAAGGCATCAATGGCTTGGAAGTGTTAACTTTTATGAAAACAGCCTATGCTTTATCTGGCGATCAAAAATTTGAAGATGCATATCAAAAACTTGTGAAATGGGGGTATCGAACAAATACCATTAGACAAAAAAATGTCTTTCCACCTGCAGATATTGCTCCATGGGATGATAATTTAGCATTTAGATCTTATTATACATTGCTTAGATATACAGATAGTCCAATAGATAAATCGGTTTATCTAAGAAGTCTAGCTCGTACTTGGGAAGTCAAAAGAATTGAACAGGTTCCCAGATATAATTATAGTTATGGAGCCATAACCGGAAATGATTGTGAACAAGAACAATCTTTAAAACACATGAGAGAATGGCAATTAGATTGTATCGGTTATAATTATACAAACTCATATCGTTCTGATTTGGACACTCCATATGGTTACAGAGCTTATGAAAATGGAACAAAAGCAATGTCAGCCAGAGAGATTAAAGTTACACGAAATAGTAGATATGTTATGGTTTTAGATGGACGAAATAATGGAAATGTAATTCAGGAACCCAATAGTTTTATTCATGATTACTGGCTTGGAAGATATCATAACCTGATAAAAGCTCCAACAGTAACTGATCCTAATTTAATATCGGTACAACCTGGTGAAAATAAAAATAAAGGAGCAAAACCATATACAGGAGCAAAAAGGCCTAAAATTTATTGATCAAATAGTATTTTATAATACAAAACATTGTTTAACCCTAAGTGATCTTAAATCAAGATAAACGAATAAAATACTGAATATTATCGGCTTATTCTCCTTCAATCCATGAAATGATTTCGGAATTGGTTGGTAAAGTTTTAGGTGCAATTACTTTTACCAATTCCCCTTTCTCATTCAATAAGTATTTTTGAAAATTCCATTGAACCTTTGAATTTTCCAATTCGTTTTTGTCTTTTTGTGTTAAGAATTGATATACTTTATGCATATCTTTTCCTTTTACTGAAATCTTAGACATCATTGGAAAAGTAACGCCATAATTCTCTTTACAAAATGTAGCTATTTCATTATCACTTCCTGGCTCCTGCTTACCAAAATTGTTTGCCGGAAACCCAATAATTATAAAATTTTTATTTTTATATGTGTCATATAATTTTTGCAAATCTTCATATTGAGGCGTTAAACCACATTCAGAAGCTGTATTAACAATCATAATTTTTTTACCTTTTAAAGTAGAAAAGTCAAATTCATTACCATACAGATCTAGCACTTTAAATTGGTGAATATTCTCCTGAGCATTGATATTACTGCCAAAAAGAATCACAAAAAGTAATATAAAACTAATATTGAATCGTTTCATAATATAAAATAAATAATAATTCGTTTATAAATAATATTATCTCTCTTCATGAATATCTTCCTTTAAAACAGTAATAATTAACTTTTTATTGCTAACGGATATGATTTTCCATTGACGATCAATTTTACCTCTCCAATAACCAACATTTATATTCAATAAATCTCCTTCCTTCTCCCAATTACCATCAAAAATTGCATAAGAAATAGGTGGAGTCCCACACCAACCAGAATTTTTTCTTTCTGCAAATTTATGGTTAGATTTAAAAACAATCCCAAAATCATCATCTTCAAAATCCCTAGCCTTTATAAAGGTAATAGTTGATTCATTATACGCTGGATCTACCCAATACCCAATTAAATTTTCAGAACCTTCTAAGGTTGAATCAATCTCACTTTCACAACCTAAAACCAATAAAACCGACAAAAACAAAATTATCCCTTTCATAATAAATCAATAAAACTATATTATTTCTTATAGAATTTTTTAAATTTAATATATGCCAAAATACTTAACACAATCGAAAGTCCTAACCAACCCCAAATTTCCATGGGTATAGCAGCAGATTCTCCTTGCGCATAAGAATGCAGTCCAGATAATAAATGATTCACTCCTAAATAAGTCATTAAAATAGTAGCAAATGCAAATAAGGTAACCATATTAAAAGTGTATTTACTCTTTAATCCAGGAATCAATCTCATGTGCAAAATAAAAGAATAGACCATGATACTTACTAAAGACCAAGTTTCTTTCGGATCCCAACCCCAGTATCTTCCCCAACTTTCATTAGCCCAGATACCACCCAAAAAGGTTCCAATAACTAATAGCACCAAACCAATGATTAGTGACATTTCACTTATTGTTGTAATCTCATTTATGGCGAGTTTCAATTTTTCTTTATTATTTTCCGTTGTAACAGCATAAAGAATCAAAGCGATCATACCCAAAATCATACTGATGGTAAACGGCCCATAACTTGCAACAATAATGGCAACATGCACCATCAACCAATACGAATCCAAAACTGGAACCAAATTCCCTATAGAAGGATCCATCCAGTTCCAATGTGCTATCCATAATAACATGGAAGTTACAAAAGCAGTTGCTGCTAAGGTTAAAGCTGATTTTCGACCAAAAATTAATCCAAATAACATGGTTGCCCAAGATACATAAATCATTGATTCGTAACCATTACTCCATGGAGCATGACCAGATATATACCATCGAATTCCCAAGCCAACCGTTTGATAAACAAATAACAAAGCAATAACCAAAGCACTTAGTTTAATCAATGTTTTTACCAGTTTATTGTTATTAAAAATATTAATAATCACTACAATAAACATAAACAAACTGGCAAGTATATATTTCCAGAATAAACCTTTAAAAATATCGTGTTTATTATAAAACAATTCCAGTTTTATTTTCTTTTCAGAAGGAATTACGGTATCACCAAATTTTCTTTGATACTTGTGCATACTATCTAAAAACTCATTTGCTTTGGTATAATCATTGGTTTTAGTTGCCTTAGAAACTGCTTGAGCATATAATGGAATAATATTGCTAACATATAAGGAATCACCTCCTTTAAATCCGGCATGAGCAACTTCCGGTAAGGAAAACCATTTATGATTCTTATCATTTTCCAATGGGAAAAATTTAAAAATACCGCCATCTAATGCTCCAAAAAGTAAATTTGCTCGTCCGTCAATATTTAAAATACTTTCTTCGTATTTGTTTTTAATTTTCTTCTTATGTGCTTTAGCAACTTCTTCGGTCAATTTATATTCGCCTTTTTCAGAAAATAGATCAGAAAAACGAGCGTATTTTTGATCGTGAGGTATTCCTATTAAATCGCGAACTTTGGTGTTTTCTTTTCTAATATATATAAAAGGCACAAAATACCAGACTCTAGAATTCGTAATTATAGAAACCAACACCTGATTGGCATCAAAATCCTCATAAGTATCTTTTTTACTAACTTTTCTTAATAATTCAGAAGCAAAAGTATTTACGGGTTTCATTCTTCCACCTACATCTTGAAGCACCAATTCACCAAAATTTTCTGCATGTTCCTTAGTCACCTTTGTTGATGTTAATAAGGAATCTACGAATTTATAGTTATTCTCATGCGTACCCTGAGCAAAAGAAGATATGCTTACAAAAAATACGACAAAGGCCAGTTTTGCTTTCTTTTTCTTTATTTTTTCTAAATTATTTCTTAAAGAGGAAAATCGGGTGTTTTTCACAAATAAGGTTACAATCATTCCTAAAAACAATAAGGTATAACCTAAATAGGTTGTCCATGTTCCAACATTATCATGATTTACAGATAAAAAAGTTTGCTCCACCGCACCCCGGTCATTATAACTGGATTGAAAAAAACGAAATCCTTTATAATCTAAAACATGATTCATAAAAATTTTAAAATCAAAGACTTTTTCCTTATCCACTACAGTGATTTCACTTGCGTAAGATTTTGGACTCATAGAACCTGGATATCTTTCCAATTGAAAATCACGTAATTTGATAGAAAAAGGTAATTTTATTTGTTTAGAACCGTAACTCAATCTAAAATTTAAATCATCTTGTGAAAATATTACTGGAGATTCGGTATTTAAACTATTTCCGTAAAGGGTAATATTTTGCTTACTATTCTCTGTAACAACTTCAACTTCCAACAGATCTCTTGGATGCTCTTCTTTTTTTCCTGAAACCATTTCCATTTTACCAGCAACGGGAGCTTCAGGGATAACAAATTGCAAATTTCCCAATTGATATAATGATCGCAAATGAAACACCTGTGTAGAGTCTTTTGCAACTTGGATCTTTTCCTGAGTTGTCATGATCATATAAGTGCCCTCATTTGGAGAATTTATTTTTAATTCTCCATTCTCAGTGAATATATTTGTAGCACCTTCGGTAGGGTTCTCAAATGAAACCAGTGAGTTATGCATATTTAGTGTTTCACCCTCCTTAATAAAATGCTCATGACGACCTCTTCCACTAGATTCAACTATTTTTAAATATTTACCTCCCGAATTATCTTGCATAAATTTTTCATATGCATTCGGAATATAATTTACATAATGAATAGTAATGGGCTTGTCTTTAAATTCTGTTTGAATAGTAAAATCATTTCCTCCTCTTATAAAATTCAAAACATTTACTGTTGCTGCAATAAAACTATTGGTTGAGGCAGGTTCTTTAGCAAACAAATAATGCTTGTAAACCGGTGATTTCTGCTCCTTATTATCATCTATATGTAATTTCAAATAAGCTTTATCAGATAACATTATATCGGTAGTTTCCCCTTCGTAAATTGGCATGATCCCCTCATAACTTATATAGCGGGTAATGGCTGCTCCAAAAATGATCAACACAAAAGCAAGATGAAAAAGTAATGTGGAAAATTTTTCTTTCCTGAAAAGTCGGTATTTTTCAATATTTCCTATGAAATTGATCATAAACAAAAGCATGATTCCTTCAAACCACCATGCATTATATACCAAAGCCTTGGCTGTTTGTGTACCATAATCATTTTCGACAAAAGTTGCAATTCCCATAGAAGAGGCAAATATTATAAATAATATAGCTGTTAAACGTGTGGATAATAGCAGATTAACTATTTTTTTCATTGTTGTTTTTTAGATAGTTTTTAGTCGTGCGAAGTTAATGAAATTTAAATCAAAATATTTTTATTTTATAAATATTTAATACTTTGACCTAATACTAAAAGAAGTTGATATAGGAAAGGTTTATAAAAGCAAAATATGATTTTTTTGCTGTTACAGAAAAAATTGCTAAAAGTAATACTGATGATAGTGTTGTCCTGTTTCTTAAGGATTTTGTGACACAAAAAAAAGAGTAGCAAACACTACTCTTTTTTACAGTTATTCTAAATGACCTTATACTATTTTGATGCAGAAATAACACCTCTATAATGGAATACCAAAGTTTTTTTACCTTCACTTACCCAAGTAAATGTTGCAAAATCCCAGTTACCATAATCTAGTGTAAAACTAGTAATTGTTATATCGTATATATTATCAGCACCTCCATTATCTTTAATTAATTTGATAACAAGATCTGATCCACCTTCACCGTTTGTTGTCCAATCATACTTCATCCCTTCTTGGTTATGTGTATGAACTATTTTATATGTACCCTTATCTGCAGTCTTACTAAAAGAATAAGTTCCTTCTAAAGGATCTGTTGCACCAGTAATTGGAGTAATTTTAAATAAATCTACAGTTGCTCCTCCTGCAATTGGGTTCTCAAATCTAATATAAGCATTTAAAATACGATGTGCTGGGTTTGCAGCTACCCAAAATGGAGGCTTCGTAAATTCTATATTATCTTCTCCATCCAAAGAAAATGTATTATATGGATCAACCTCAACGATTAGAGTTGAAGTATCTGCTCCACCAGTATTTTGTACAGATTGTGTAATAGTATAATTTTTAGCTTCTAGAAACTCAATAATGTTTCCGTTTAATTCGTAATCTCCACCAGTAATCGTATAGGTGATATCTATTGCTTCAACAGCAGTACTGGTAATCGTAACCTCATCCCATTGAGTTGGTTCTGAATCACTAAGAGTAAACCCAGCAGTTGGAGGTGTAACGTCATCATCAGAGCAGCTTATTAATACTGCTGATGCAACAAAGAAAAGCAAAATTGTTTTTAAATAATTTTTCATGATTTTTAATTTAGTATTTATATATTAATATTGATTGTTTCATTTTGAGCTAAAAAATAAAATAATTTCATATAATTATCTTTTTTTAATAATTTTTATATGCTTTTCGATATTTTTATAGCTTTTTTATTTCGAATGAAGGATATCCCTGTTCTCCTACATCATTGTAAAAACTTGTAAACCGAAGTTTATAATAATTACCATCTGTATGCTTAAAAATATACTTTTTATTTGTATCCATTTCATAAAGAGGGTTTTCTGTACTTGGTATTTTTTTCCAGGTTGAACCAATAATTCCTTTCCAATCGGTATAGTTTTGAGATTGGGCAAAAGTCAAATCTATATCTTCATAAATTATATCTTCATCATCAATAGCTGCAACCCTTAAACCTGATTCATTATTTATTATCACACCGGTTAAATTATACTCAGAAAACTCACCAGCAATAAGCGTTTCATACCAACCCAAATAAGGTGTTAAGAAAAAATCCCAATCATTAATTTCTGGTTCAAAATCTATCGTATTTCCTTCATTAAACGAAAAAGTAACATTTACCAAATTACTATTTCTGTTTACTGTTTTAACTGTTCCGGAATTACTTTCAATTCCAGCATATTTAAAAGTGTATGAGTCATTGGTTTTTGATTCGAATTGAATTTTATAATATCTATTTTGAGGTAATTGAGCAATACCTCTATTTATAATATAAACTTCTTTAGTTTCCCAGTCTTTCAGTGCTAATGAATCTTTGATGTTTGAATAAGCAGGATCATTAATTTTCCATTG